>CAIJOU010000474.1 GCA_903822375.1 Candidatus Hydrogenedentota bacterium | reverse complement strand
TAGGGCATATTCCAGCGGTCAATGTAGTCCCAGCGCGAGTAGAGGATCGCGCCGTCGGCGGCGACGCTCGGCGTCCACTCGAACATCTCAAAGGGCGAAATGGCGTTGATGCCCGAACCGTCGGCGTTCATGGTGTGCAGCGTGTACACCGCCACCGGCCGTTCGGGGCCGCCGCCGCAGCGCACGTAGCAGTCGGGCAGCGCGGGTTGCTTCATCGTTTCTGCGGCCGTGTCCGCGCCGACCTGAAGGGCCTGGCCGCGCCGTGTGGACAGGAACACGATGTGCCCGTCGGGCAGGTAGCGCGCGTCGAAGTCGTCGTACTTGCCCTGCGTGAGTTGGCGCAGCCCCGTGCCATCCAGATTCATCTCAAAGACATGGTAGAAGGCGTCCTCCGGCACGTTGTCCTTGGTGAGCTTGTCCGGCTGTTCGGCCAGACCCGCATGGTATTTGCACCAGCCGAAGAGGACCTTCGTGCCGTCAAAGGACAGCGAGGGACGCATGAAACTGCCCGGTTCGGCAAACATGTTGGAGATGCACCGCAGTTCAGGGGTGCCCGTCTTGAATCCGGTCATTATAAAGAGGCCGCCGCCGGGCCGCGACCACCAGCCGTAATACTGATCGGACATGTGGTTGTACGAGCCCGGCACCCGTTTCGCGAAGAGCAGTGCGTCAAAGTTCAGCAGCGGGTCTTTCAGCAGCAGTTCACGCCGGACCCAACGGCCTTCGTTGAGCGTCGTTTCGTCCATCTGTGCCGGGTCCAGTCCGCCGACCTTCTGCTCGTAGGCGTCCAGCGCGGTTACCTGGGCTGAAACGTCCACGCCCTGTTGTGCCCGTTCCAGGAGAAGGGCGCGGGTTTGCCGGATCAGCTTCTGCACGCGCTCGCCCCAGGCCCAGTTCCTGGGCGGGTCCGGTCGGTGGTCTCTCGACCAGCTGGAGATGCTGCTTTGCAGGGCGGGCATGTTGAGTGCGATGTTTTTTGCCGGGTCGGCCAAGCCAAACACCTCCACCTCGTCGAGATGCAGGTAGGCCGTGTCGCGCAGCGTGACGCGCACGAACCGCGTGGACTCGCCCGCCGTGGGCGCCACCAGCGGTTTGCCGTCCGGGAACCCGTAGAAGGTGGGTCCGCCGTGGGTGTAGACGTCCTTCCAATCCTGGCCGTCCTGCGAGAACTGAACTATGATTTTGTCATTCCGGGAAGCCGCGTCGCAGCGGTTCCACAGTGCGACATGGTCCACCGGCACCGCGGCGCCCAGATCAACCTGCCACCATGGGTTGGGCTGAATCTGCGTGTGGAACCCCCACTTGCCGTCCTTCACCCCGTCGCATCCGCCCATCGCGTCCGTCACGGTGGTGGGCGGCGTCTCGGGCCCCGCCTCGCGGTTCATCAGCTGGGTGTGCCAGTCCGCCTCCACGTCGGCCCGGAAATCCGCGCGGGCTCCGGTGGTCGTCAGGCTGAAGAGCATGGTCAGAAGCAGGGCGGAGATCAATGTGCGCGCCATGGGAGTCACCTCGGTACGGTTGATGATGCTCATTATAGGCCATTGCAGGCCGGATTGTCAGATTTCAAGAGCTGTCCTCCGGCAGCCGGTTTTGTTCTCGTTCCCAAGTTGCACTTGTGAACGCAATTGAACGCAATTGTCTTCGAAGTTGTACTTCGCAGGGGGAGAGCGAAGTGTGACTTCGCGAACAGGGACGTTCCCAAGTGCAACTTGCGAACGAGGGGAATCGCCGACCCGGCGCGGCCAGGACCCCCTTGGGGCTATTATTGTCTGGCGCATATTTGTGCTTTCTGCTATTCTGAAGCTTGCGGTGCATTGAGAAGTGCGGGGACCGTATGTTCTTCGGGGCGAAGGCAGTTTCCTAACACACGGCGTTTTGCGTGCATGAAGGACGGGTCGCATGAAAAGGTCTTTCCGCATACAGCATGGGGTGGTGCTGCTCTTGGCCTTCCCGTGCATTCTGTTGCTGACCTCCTGTGACAACGTTCCTTCATACGCGCTGACAACGGCGGTGTCGCCTGCCGGGACGGGCACGGTGACGGCGGACCCGCCGGACAGCCCCTACCCTTCGGGGACGGAGGTGCAACTCACGGCCACCGCGCTTGCCGGGTTCGTGTTCGACCATTGGGAGGGTGACCTGGACGGAACAGCCAACCCGGTTTCGCTCACAATGGCGGGGTCCGTGACTGTGACAGCGGTGTTTCTCCCGGATTCCTGGGCAAAGACATTCGGTGGAACCGGTTCGGATGAGGCCTTTTCCATTCAGAACACACCGGACGGAGGTTATATAGTCGCCGGACTGACGTACTCATTCGGTGCGGGCGCGAGCGACATGTATCTCGTCAAACTCAATTCACAGGGCGAGCAGGAATGGTATAGAACCTTTGGTGGGTCAGGCGCCGAATCGGCCAATGCGGTGCGGCTGACAGCGGATGGCGGTTACATCCTTGCCGGCTACACCAATTCCCCCGGTTCTGCCGGCTATGACTTTTATGCGGTCAAGACTGACGGGACGGGCGGTCTGCAATGGGCAAAGACGTATGGAGGGGCGGGTGACGACTATGCCAACGATATCCTGGTCGTTTCCGGCGGCTATTTCATTCTTGGGTCTACGTCCACGGGGGGCACGGATATGCTGTTGATGATGATTGGTTTTGCGGGTAACGTTTTGGGAAGCAAAACGTATGGCGGAGCAGGCGCCGAGGTGGGTGAGTCCATTGCGCCGGTAACGGGGGGGGGCTGCGTCCTGGCGGGCTGGACGACTTCTTTCGGTGCCGGTGGTGTGGATGCCTATCTGGTCAAAGTGGACAATGGCGGGGAGGTGGTGTGGTCGAAAACCTACGGAGGCACGAAGAGTGAGTACACCTATGCCGTGGCGCCAAGACACAGTGGATTTGGATATGTGTTGGGAGGCACCGCCAACTCGGCAACGCAGGGCGATGAAATATTCTTCGCTGTGACCGACAATGACGGAAATGGGGTGGGGGCGCCCTTTGGCTGGAACAAGTACGAGCATGCCCGGGATGTCATCTCGGTTTCCGACAACGGCAGTGTCTTCGCGGGGGACACGAATTCGTTCGGTGCCGGTTCCAAGGATTTTTGCCTCGTAAAACTCTCCTCCACCTCCGGTAGGGAATGGGAGAAGGCCTTTGGCGGCACAAAGGACGATGGGGCGCAGGCGTTGGTTCAGGCACCCGACGGGGGCTTCGTCCTTGCCGGGTATACGGAGTCTTTCGGCGCGGGCGGCCGCGACATGTACGTGGTCAAGACGAACGCGAACGGCGATGCCGTGAGCGTGCCTGAGGATTGACGCAAATCCGAATGAGCATCCTCTGTTTCTGTGGCGCGACGGAGACGGCCCGGTCACTGCGGGACAGGTCCAATTCTTCCCAGGTCGGCAGGTCGATCGGCAAAGCTGGGGCGGACTGTTCGTTGGGTTCTCCCTGTGGCCTATCGCCGTCCGCCAACCGCAATGAGCCATGTGGGACAATGCGTGGTCAATTCCTTGGTTGCCCCACCCAGCCAAGAGTCATGGCTGCCATTTGTAGGAATGCCCTGTGACCTCATATGATATGGGACATGAACACATCTTCGGCGGTTTCGGAAAATGGCGAGCGCGGCGGCCATTCGTCTTCCCGTGCGTGGCGGTCACTGGGCTTGGGGGTCTGCCTGTATGGGCTGGCGCTGGCCCTCATGTACCTGTCCATACCAAGCGGGGTGACGCGGGAAACCGTCACCATCACGGGCCCCGACGGCAAACCCTGCGTGGGAACGGTCTGGAAACCGGCGTTGTCCAAGGCGGTTATGTTGATTGGGCACGGCGTCACCTCCAATCAGGGGGTTATGGCCACGGTTGCAAAGGCCTTTGCCGAAAACGGCTACACGGCCGTGACGCTCGATTTCTGGGGGCATGGCCGATCGCAGGAGCGCTTTGACTGGTCCACCAATGCGGCCCAGCTGAAGGCATGGATTGCCTGGGCGCATACGCTGGGCAAGGTGCCCGTGGGTTACCTGGGGCACTCGATGGGCGGGATGGCCGGCGCGGTGGCGCTGGCGGCGCCGGACACCGGTGTCGGCGCGTTTGTCTCGCTGGGGATGCTGCCCAGACAGTTCTCTTCCTGCAAGATGCTGGTGGCCGCGGGACGTTTTGAAGAACTTTTCAACGGGGCTCAGGCGCGCGCTGAATCGGCCGGCAAGGCCGACGTCATCATCAGCCCTTTCAGCGACCACATGTTGGAACCCGTGGACCCCGTGCTGCTCACCCGCATCATCGCCTGGACAAACACGGCGCTGGGCTTTTCCGGTCCGGTCCACTTTCCCTGGGGCCGTTGGGCCTGCGCGATGCTGGGTGCGCTCCTCGGTTGCGCGGCCGCGTTTTCGCTGGCCGGATTTGTTGCGGGTCTGGTGCCCCGGCGCGAACTGGCCGCCCCCATCCCAAGCGCCACCCGCAGTTGGAGTGTCAATCCCTACCGCGTTGCGGGGCGGATGCTGGGCCGCAGGGGTGTGGGCGGGGCACCGCGTTCGGGTTCATTCATTGTCGCCCTGGCCAAGGGCATTGTGTTCGGCGCCGTCTTCGTGCTGCTGCTGTCCTGGGTGCTGGATGTCCATATCTTTACCTGCGGACTCGCCCATCCGGGCCGTTTTGCCACATGGTTCATATTCACGCCCTTCCTGATGCCGTTGTTCCTGGCGGGCGCGTGGGCGCTGGAGCGGGTGCAGTTGGATACCGTGGGGGTGAGGTTCTTCGTGTCCGCGTTTACGCGCTGTGCACCGTTGCTTCTGTTGAGTGCAGCGCTGTTTGCTGCCATGCCAAGCCTTGCTTTCGGATGCATGATCCTGTGCATCTGGGCCTTTATCATGGCCATGCTTTCCGGGGTCCATGCCGTGGCCACTTTGCGCACCGCGGACTACCGCGCCGGGGCGGTCGCTTCAGCGATAACGCTGGCCTGGACCTTGGCCTTCTGGCTTCCATTGTCCTGGCCGTGGATTCGGTAACCCATCCGATACCCGTAGGGTGTGCGTAGTCCCGCAACGCGGGACGGAGCGCACCATCCGCAGGGGGACTGGCATCCTGTTCCCGCCGATGCTCCCGGGCGTGCCAGCATTGACCTTTGCCGGGAACAGGTGCCTGCTACCCGTGTTGCTGAAAAAAAAGCTCCGGGCGGCCGCATCAACCAAACCGCCCGGGGCAATGTCTGTACTTCTCGATTTCCGGTTTCGGAATTCTCTTCAGGGATATACCCCCACAGGACTTATGCCGGGCAGCAGATACCAGTTCAGATTTGACTTGCCCGCCGCTTCGGCCCACGGCGCGAAATCGGGATAGGCCACGGTGACCATGGTCTTTTCCAGGGGGTGGTGCCAGTTCTCGGCAATGTGAAGCGCCCAGGGAAGGTTCTTTGCGGTCTTATAGTACCGCTTGGCACTCGGCTTGGAAGTGTCCGCGCCCGTGCCGAACAAAGCCGTTCTGGCCAGCTTGGTCGGAGGATAGTCAGGCAGATGCACTTCGATGCCCCGGTCCGCCGAACTGAACAGGAACGGATTGTACGGCGCCGCACCCAGCGTCGCCCGGGCGGGTGGATTCTTGAAGGTCATCTTGAGCTTGAACACCGGCCCGTCCTGTTTGGGGGCGTAGGCCTCCGTGTTGTAGAACGAGTATCCGGCGGGCGTGGGAGCGTAATAGCTTGCGTTGTCAAAGAAGACCCAGGTCAGATAGGGCTGTCCCGTTTCGGGGGAGATGGCGACCGCCGTCTTGTCGTTAATCGCCATCGTTGCACTGTCCAGGGCGGAGGGGGCGACGTTGGTCAGTTCGACGCCAAAGCCGCTGGGGCGGCTCGCGCCCCGGGCTTGGATTTGCATCGTCATTTCCAGGTCCTTGACCCGGCCCTGGCTGTCCTCCACCTGCGTTATCTGGTAGCGCATCACCAGGTCGTTCATGTCATAGTCGCCCTGTACGGGCCACATGTCTTCGAAGGCAAGGGTGCCCCAGTTGTCCTTGGAAGGATAGGAAATGTTGAATGCCCGTGCCGGGTCGTCGGGATAATCGTCGTTGGCGTCGAGCACCCCGTCCTTGTCCCGGTCCGAAGGGCCGGGAAGGGGGCGGAGGAGCGACGAAGTGATGGCCTCGACCGGATTTGAATTGACCGTGATGAGCACGTCGTTGAAATCGTGGTCGCAGGATGCGTTGGTGCGCAGGATGTCCTCCATGCCCAGCACGGCGCTGTGGGTCGCCAGGTCGTAGAACAGCACGGTATGTGGCTTCAGGCTCGCCTCCGTTTCGCTGTCCAGCCCGCTGAGTGTGTAAAAGATCCAGTCTGTGTCTTGGTTGGTCTTGACTCCGGTGGAAGAACTGAAGCCGTTGGAAACGAGCACAAAGCCGATGTGCGTGCCTGCGGGGAAGCGCCCCAGATACACCGAATCGCCCGTGCGCAGACCGTTGTTGCTGCCGCCTGAATTGTAGAAGGAACTGTTCGGGAACAGGATTATCTCCGGCAGGCCGTTCTTGGTCTGCGGCACGGCGCCGTCGGTGTAGGTGAAATACCCGATACTGTTCTGATATCCGGCCCCTTCGTGCAGGAAACTCACCCACACGTCCGCCAGCTTCTCAATATACACGTTTGACGCAAAATCCGAGGCGATGTAGTCGGGGTTGGTGTTGCGGATGTCCCGGCTTTCGGGCAGTGCCGCCGTGACGCGCTGGTAAAAATCGGCGGTGAAGTTCGCCTTCTGATCGATGACCAGCGGTATGCCTGCCGAGTCATAGTTGCTCGAATAGGGATTGTGCAGGAAAGTCCAGACCAGTTTTCCCGGACTGCCGGTAATGCCTGTGAGAGAAAGCCCTGCCGCAACAATTGCTATTGCAAATACTTTTCGTTTCATTGTTGTGCCCTTTACTGCTGTTGCGGCCCGAAGTCCACGGAAACTTCGTTGTTCTGTATGGCCACATCAGATCTGTTGGATATGCCCACGATGGAGGCCTGCACGCGCAGGCTGGCCAGGCGGGCGGGTACCCGGACCGCCTGCTCAAACTTGCCCTGGTCATCCGTGATGCCGCGCAGGAAGACATTGCCTGGAATCAGTTCGTCCTCCGTGCCCCCCACGGTTACTTGGGTGCCCGAACTGACGTTGCCGTCCACATCCGCGACCGTCACTTTCACCGTCACGTCCCGGGTGGTCGAGTAGGTGAAGTCTGCGGGGACATTCAATTTGTGGATATCCACCGGCTGGCTTTGAGTGCATCCCAAGCCGACCACCGCCCACAAGGCCAACACGGCCGATGCGGCGCCCAAGAAACGTGTTCTGTGCATCTTCATTGCTCCTTTTTGAACTGTGGTGTCACGTGAGGTTTCCAGAAACCTCCCTATTCCTAATGGCAACTACTTCCATTGAGATGGCAGGCCTGATGTCCTACCTCATTTGCCTTGTATGGAGTGGCCTTCTTTTCGGCGAATACCTCATCACCCCGTCCCGATGAAAGCACGCGACGCCCTTCAGGCGTCGTGCGCGGCGTTGTCTCAACCGTAAGTGCCGTCACTCATCATCGTATGTCCGTACTATGATTTGTATCAGGAAATCCCTGAAATACATCTGCCAAATCCCTTAGCGCCAACATTTCAGACTCGAAATCCCAAACAGGTTCATACGGACGCATGGCCTGAACGGTCCGCTGGCAGGCCGGGAAGCAACATTCATGCGCGAGGATGCAGTTGTGGCGTGCCCGATGGTTGAAAAGAATGGCTTTGAGCACATCGGGTTGTCTGGTGGTGAACCTGCGTTCCCCGTCCCAAAGCCCTTGTACCTGGCCTTCCTGTTGGCGGTTAACCAAAATCGGCGTTTCTGTATTCCTGTCGTTGGACAGTATAAGCCCGTCGCTGGTTTCACCTATGCCAGGTAGCTTTACGGCGAAATGGGCAACAAACTTCGCGGCGGGCCGCCGGGTAGGCGGCTGGAACTTTAGTTGCGCCGCCTTGCCCTCCGAATCCACCGCGCTTGTTCCGGTAGCCTTCGCACTGGCCAAAGACAATCCGGTTTTTCCTTTTCGGCTTGGCGCCGAAACGGTACGGAAGCGGAAGGTCGAAACCGATGTCCACCCCCGCAAAGGTTTTGTCGATGCGTTCCCACTGGATCGGCCCGGCACCCCTGCGGGGTGCGGGGGGCATCCGTCAATCGATGCCGGACAACAACGCAACCTGGTGGACTTCGGGTGTCACATCCATGCGGTCACGGTGCCGGTCATGCGGAACTGACCGGCGAATGCCGGTCAAGAAAGCCGAGCATTTGCGGCATGAAACGGGGATGCAGGATCGTGGTCAGGTGATCGCTTCCGGGAATGTGCACCAGCTCGTGGTTTGCCATGACACCCGGCAGTCTGTCCGACGCCTCGCGAATGCCGTCGTTTTCACCGACCAGAGTCAGCGCGGGAACGGTGTTGCGGCGAAGCGCGCCTTCTTCCACCATCAGCGCCTCGAAGGTCCTGAAGACATTCACAATGGCGTCGAGGTCGTTGGTGTGTCGCATGAAGAAATTGGACAGCAGGCAATTCAGCCGCGACGCGTGCCTGTCCTTGTCGAGCCAGTGCGTGATCGGATCAAAGTTCCGGCCCTCCTCGATCGCGCGCACGATTTCCCGAAACAGCGCGATGTTCTTCTCATCCAGGACACCCCAACCGGCGGCGCAAATAACGCCGCTCAGGAGCCGGTCCGGGTGGCGTTCTATCGTCTTGAGCACGATGAATCCGCCCATGGAATATCCCGCAACATGCGCCTTCTCAATGCCCAGATGGTCCATCAGGCGAATGATATCATCGGAAAGCGCCGCCCCGTAGTCCCGCGGATCATGGGGTTTGCCGCTGCGGCCGTGCCCCCGCACATCCATCGCGATCACGCGGTAACCGCGCTTCCGCAGGTGCCGGATGCATCCGGTCCAGCGCCAGTTGATGTCCGACTGCACCGCGAAACCGTGCACAAGAATGATCGGAATGCCCGCGCCCTGGTCCGTGTAGTGGATCGGCATGCCGGCGGAATCAAAGATCTTTCCGGGCACGCGGAAGAACAGCACAAAAATAATGGTCGCCAGCGCAAACAGCAGGACAGACAGGGTAAGGCCGAGAATGACCATGCGCAACACTCCCGTCGGGACAAATACTCCATGGTATCGCCAGATACGGGTCAGTTCGTGTGCTCGACCCGGACCTCGCCTTTCAACGCTTCGGTTGAACCAGAGTCCGTTCCGCCCATAATCGCCCCCGGGCGGTCGGCGGGGGAACGGTGAAGTGACGTGATCCCTGTCCGCATTTCGCCGGGCTTCATCTTTGGGTGAGTCTCTTCAAGGAATGCAGCGCTGATTCCCTCGAAGATTTGGGCAAGGCATGCCGCAGTGGTGTGGCGCGCAATGGGGCCTGCTTCGCGTTTCTGCTCAAACACCACCTCCAGGCGGCTCCCGTCGGACGCCTTGACGAAAAGCCGCTCAATGGAGCGGGAATGGGCCACAACGTGAAGATGGTCCGGCGAGTTGGCCGAGGCAATCCGTCCCTGTCCACCATCGAATTCCATGGCGACAAAGCTGAGCCCAAACTCCTCGCAGATAAGACCCATTACACGGGAAACGGTCTGCTGGGAGGCGCCGGGAACCAGGGTCATGGTGGCGTAGCGCGCAAAGGCAAGATGCCGCATCGTCTCCCGGCGGTGGCGGAACTTGACGGATATGGTTCTGGTGTAGCCGGCGACGACGGCAATGCTCACAAGGGTTACCATAAAGATTCCCGACGGAATCAGCGACTGGGGAAAGTCTTTCGGCAGCATGGTCTCCAGCAAGGCGGCGGCAAAACAAAGCAGTCCGGCGGCGTAGAGAACCGCGGCGGCCTGGCGCTGGGACATGCCCATGAGCAGCAGCCGGTGGTGGGTGTGCCGCGAATCGCCGGTGAAGATGGGGAAGCCGCCGGCGTAGCGGCGGACCATGGAGATGAGCGTTTCAAAAATGGGTATGCCGAGCGCCATGACGGTGGCCAGCATGAGCACCGTGCCGTGGGTCTTGTAGGAGCCCATGAGGGAAAGGGTCGCCAGCGTGAAGCCCAGAAACATGCTTCCGGTGTCGCCGAGGAATATGCGCGCCGGGTGCCAGTTGTAGCGGAGAAAGGCGAGCAGACTGCCCGCAAGGGCAATGCACAGCAGCACGACAAAGGGAGAGCCGTTGAGTCCGGCCAGCGCCCCCAGTGACACGGTGGCAATCAGCGACACTCCCGCCGCAAGACCGTCCATGCCGTCGATAAGGTTCACAGCGTTGGTAATGCCCACAATCCAGAGAACCGTAAGCAGGGGTCCCAGTCCCGCGGCATGCTCAAGACTGATCGTGCCAACGAGCGGAATGCCGATTGCCCGGATGGCGCAACCGGAAGACGCCACAAGGGTTGCGGCGAGCACCTGGCCCAGCAGTTTGTGGCGGGCGCGCATTCCGCGCACGTCATCGACAATCCCCAGCATGGTAATGCCTGTGCATCCGGCCAGGAGCACCGCAAAGTCCCAGGTATGTCCGCCGACCGCCTGAAACATTCCGGTCTTTTCGGACAGGCACGCCAGCGCAACCGCGATGAAGGGTATCGATATGGCCAGTCCGCCAAGAAGCGGCGTGGGCGACTTGTGAATCTTCCGGTATCCGTCGCTCTCGACGCCGCCCAGCAGGCGTGCCAAAGCCATGACCGCCGGCGTCAAGAAAGTGGTCGCTGCGAAACACCCCAGAAAGATTGTCCAACATGTGGGACTTTTCAAATATGCCGAAACATCCAGCACGTCTCACCCCGCAGACTGCCGTGATTCCGGAAAAGCCTTGCAGCCCCTCCGGCGGCATTCCAGACAGATTGGTCATGATACTAACCGATGCAGGCTTGAATCCGCAACCGCGGCAACCGGGCATTGCGTCCAGTTCTTACCCGGTGTTTTGTCGGAGCGGGGACAGTCGACGCCGTTGGATAGTCTGCGCGTCTGTTTGTTTGGCCGCTTCCGGGCACATCTTTGAGTCGGTCTGTTCGCGCGCTGTACCGGCAAACGGCACTGCAAGACCACTTGTTCGGTTGGCGATGCGCGTTGGGCAAGAACCGGATTCGGCGGGGAATACTCTGTAAAGAGGGGGGGCGGCCCGTGCCGAACAGGGTGTTTCATGATATACTGAATTATTCTTGGCGCGGCGTTTTGCCGTGCCCATCCCAAGGGATGCACCCGGGAATCTGCACTTTCATGACAGCTCCTGACACCGAGTATCCGTATCTGCGCGTGGCTTTGTTTGGAAACGAGGCGGAGGCGTTGGGCACGCATTTCGAGCGTTACGCCAATTTGGAAATAGTGGATTCTGACCCCGATGTGGTGGTGTCGTACGGCGGCGATGGAACGCTGCTTGCGGCGGAGTTGCGCTGGCCCGGCCGGCCCAAAGTCCCCATTCTGAACAGCCGCCTTGGACACCGCTGCATCCCCCATCCGGCGGGTGACGTGGTCGCGGCGCTGGCCCGGGGAAGGCTGGTGCGCAACGAGTACACCAAACTGGAATGCGTGGTCAACCACCCCGAGCCGGGCAGCGTGGAGCCGGATTTCACCCTGGCGTGCCTGAACGAGATCAACGTGGACATGGGCCGCATCAACAGCGCGGTGCGCTTTCGGCTCTGGCTGGGCGGCGAGCCCTTTGACAATGGGGCGGAGATTATCGGCGACGGCTTTATCGTCTGCACCCCCTTTGGCAGCACGGCCTATTTCAACGCGATTACCCGGGGTCTTTTTCAAAAGGGCATCGGCATCGCCTTCAAGTCGGCTTCGCACCAGACCAACCATCTGGTCGTGGCGGAGGACGTGACGGTGCGGTTCGTTATTACCCGCGGGCCCGCACTGCTGGCCTTTGACAGTTCGATGGACTACGTGTCGCTCGTGGAAAACGACGAGCTTATCGTGCGGCGCCATCCCCAAAGTGCGGTCATTCTGACCTGCGAACCGGTGAAACACCTGCACGAACCGTTTTAGCGGCTCGGTACCGCTTCAGCTGACTGGCGCATGGGGCTTCTTGCTCTTAATCTTGC
>CAIJOU010000473.1 GCA_903822375.1 Candidatus Hydrogenedentota bacterium | reverse complement strand
TGTGCCTGCAATACGCACTGGATGCGTTAAGGTTTCTGGTCACGCTGCAGGCGGCACCAAACTGGGGATAGGTCAGCCGCGGGGTTCGCACTTTCCGGATTCTGATGCTATGATATGGATGCGCCCAGACGCGCGGGCCCCGGGCGAAGGAGCGCAGAGCGTCGGATTTGCACTGGGGATGGGACATGGCCGAAGAAAATCGCCGGTATGGTGTGCGCGGCATTGCGCGGGCAGTATGGGACTGGATGGTCCAAATGCCCGAGGCGGACCATGAGCCGGGGTCAAACAGGCACATCGGCATGTTCAGCCGGATTCTCGCGGCGGTTTACCTGATCGTTGTGGCGATGCTGCTCGTGCAGGCGTCTTCTCCGGGACTTATCCCCAAGGGCGAACTGCTAGTGAAGTTGGCCCTGCCGGGGCTGTTCGCCATCGTATTTGCCTACTGGCTAAACGGTTCCGGGCGCTCGAAACCGGCCGCCCTCATTTTTGCCTTCCTCATGTCGGCCTCCATCATCTTCTTTGCCGCATTCCATCGGGACAGATTTGACCCGTGGCCGCTCATGTACATGTCGCTCCCGCTCGCAATGGTCAGCATTTACATGCCCGCGGTGGAGGCGGGGTGTTTTCTGCTGACAAACCTGCTGCTACTGTGCCTGCTGCCCCGCTACTTCCCCCAGGTGCGCCTTGCCGACATCCCCCTTGGGTTCTATATCGTGATGGGCGGCACCATCATGGTAATTAAGTTTTACCGGCAACTGCTGGAGAACATCAATTCGGCAGAACTGCTGGAGACGCGCACACGCTACCGCCAGCTGCTCGAAATGGTCTTCGAGGGGGTTGCGGTGGTGCAGCAGGGGCGCTTTGTGGAGGCCAACAACGGTTTCATGCGCATTTTCGGAACAGGGCCGGAAGAAGTGACAGGGCAGTCCGTCACGTACTTCCTTCCCGACGGGATGCCGACGGTTTTCGCCAACGAAGCGACGGGGGTGCGGTCCGACGGCAGGCAGGTGTACCTCGAAGTGACCGTGAAGGAGCTTGGTGAGGACCCGGACTCGCCGCACATGATCGCGTTGCGCGACGTGACGGACCGCAAGTTCGCGGAGCTTGAGCGCGCCCGGCTCCATGCGGCAATTTCGCAGGCGGCGGAAAGCGTGCTGATCACGGATTCGGAACAGCACATACTGTATGTCAATCCGGCCTTCATACAAATGACCGGATATGACCGCAATGAGGCCATTGGGAAGACCCCCTCGCTGCTCAAAAGCGGGCAACATGACGCCGGTTTTTACGTTGCCATGTGGAGTTGCCTCGGCCGTGGGGAACCGTGGCGGGGCCATTTCATCAACAAACGCAAGGACGGGGGGCTGTACGAATGCGAGGCGACCGTGTCCCCCGTACTCGACTCGGCCGGGCGGTTGGTGAACTACGTGGCGGTGTCGCGCGATGTGACGCGCGAGATGCGCCTTGAAGCCCAGTACCGGCAGTCGCAAAAAATGGAGGCCGTCGGGCAACTTGCCGGCGGCGTGGCGCATGACTTCAACAACCTGCTGCAGGCGATTCGCGGCTACATGGAAATGGTGCGCGCCACGCTGCCGCCGTCCAGCGAGGAAAACCGCGAACTTGGCGAGGCGATCCAGGCGGCCAACCGGGCCGCGCTGCTGGTGCGGCAGCTGCTCATGTTCAGCCGCAGCGAGGTTGTTCGCTGCGCCGCGCTGGACCTGAACCAGATCGTGCCGGACCTGCTGACCATGCTGCAGCGCCTGCTTGGCGCCCAGATAGAACTCACCACATCGTTTGACACGGCGCTCAAGCCGATTTGGGCCGATCGGGGACAGATAGAACAGGTGCTCACCAACCTGTGCGTCAACGCACGGGACGCCATGCCCAACGGCGGCTCGCTTCGCGTGGAGACGAAGCTGTTCACCGCGGATGAGTCTTTTGTGGGGGGGCACGAGGGTGCCGAGTCCCGCGAATATGTGCTGCTCGTTGTCGCCGACACCGGTGAAGGAATGCCTCCCGAGGTGATGGAGCACATCTATGAGCCCTTCTTCACCACCAAGGAGGTCGGCAAGGGCACGGGACTTGGCCTGGCCACGGTGTACGGTATCCTGCGCCAGCACAAGGGAATCATTGAGGTGTCCAGCGAGCCCGGCTGCGGCACGGAATTCCGGATTTATCTGCCTGTTCATACGGGTCAGGAAACGACGGCCGCCGCGGCTTTGGGACTGTTGCCTGCGGCGGTCAGTATTCGCGGGCGGGGAGAGACGGTTCTGGTCGCGGAGGACGACAAGACGGTGCGGCAACTTGCCGTGGCCGTGCTCAAGAAGGCCGGATTCAATGTGCTCAGCGCGAGCGACGGCGGCGAGGCGGTGGAACTGTTCGAGAAGAATGCGCCGCATATAGCGATGGCGCTGCTGGACGTGGTTATGCCGCGGCGCAGCGGTCGCGAGGTGGCCAACATATTGCGCGGGCTCCGCCCGGACCTGCCGGTCATCTTCTGCAGCGGCCATGATTTTAATTTGCTCGGAAGCGGATGGTCGCCGGACATTCAGACGGCCCTGTTGCACAAGCCCTATTCGGCTGAGGAACTGCTTACAGCAATCGGTGCGGTGCTTGCGGACCGCCCGTCCGGGACGCCTGCGGACTGAGCGGGAAGCAGAGGAGAATTCAACTGCGCGCGCAGAATGCCCAATGGGCGTCCCGAATTTAGAGCGCCGCGGCAGCAACGCCGTGGTCCAGATTATGCTTCCCTCAGGGGGCGGGTGGGGCGTTCAGCAGCCCGGGGTCACGGACAAAGGAAATGCCGCGCAAACACAGGTAGGTGGCGATGCGGTAACCGCTGACAATAATGATGGCCGCGCGCAGCCCGTCGACATTGAACCACGTGTAGAGCGCGATGACCATGCCCATGGTGAACAGCCGGCCAATCAGCAGCGGCCATTCCCACGCGCACAGGTATTCGATGCGGTCGCCGGGGGGTGCGGTGCGGCGCATGACGTCAAAGCGTATCCCCGTGTGGGGGATGCCAAAAAGGGGCTCGGACACGCTGCGCAGGAATCCGAACAGGACCAGCATCCACCAGTCGAAGCGCAGTGCGATCACCAGCCCGGCCAGCAGCAGCAGCGCCGTTCCGGTGCGCATCGCCCGCGTCCGCGTGCGCGGGGTAATCCACCGCCCGGCCAGATACGCCGTGGTCACGGCGACCAGCGCCTGCCACGATGCGAATCCGCCGACGTTGATCTCGCTGCCCGTCTGAAGAAGCATGAAGAGCGCGAGCACAAAATCGAAGATGTGCGACGAGCCGGCCAGTGTGGCCGAGGCCGCAAGAATGCGCCGCCAGTCGCGGTGCAGCCGGGGCGGGAACAGCGCGGGGCGCAGGTGGAACGGGCGGGGCGAGGTATCATGCGGAATGCGCAGGCTCAGCGCGATCGCCGCAAGATAGATAATCAGCGCCAGGCCGAACACGGCCTGATAGCCCCACTGCCGCACGGGGGCAAAGCCGATGATCAGCCCGCTGGCAAGCGGCCCGAGCATGCGTGCCGCACCGCTCATGGAGGTGATCAGCCCGATGTAGTACTCGCCGTGGCCGTCAAGGCTGAAGTCATACTGAAACGTGTTGGTGCCCACCCAGAAGAAACCCCATGTGACTCCAAGCAACACGCCCAGCGCTACCGGGTGGCGCGCCGAATCCTCGCGAAGCCACAACAGCATGGCGTAGTAGACGGCGTGCAGCACGAGGCCCGCGCGGTACACGCGCGTGCGGTCGCGCGTCTTGGCGTACCAGCCGGCCAGCGTGAACACGAAGGGGGTGACGACATACAGCGCAAGGTAGTGATAGCAGACAACGCGGAAGTCGAGGCTGTTGATGTAGAAATACACGCCCACAAACACGGAGCACAGCGATTCCGCGGTGGCATAGAGCGCGTAGAGCGCGATGACCAGCCAGGCCTTGGGGTGCAGCCGGGCGGTGCCGTTTTCGGCGGGGTTCAATGCGGGTGTGCTCCGTTTTCGGCGTCAGGGCGCCAACGATGAAATGTCCGGGGCGCACAGGGTATAGTGCGGGACGCGGCAAGTCAACCATGGGGTACAGACCAATGAACTGGACAAACGTGCGTGCGAAAATCGGAGCCCTCGTGGCGATCGCTTTCATCCTGCTCATGGTGGCGGCCTTTGCCGCCCACAGGGGCTACAACATTCCGATTCTCAGCAATATTGTCAACGGGCTCAGCACCTGAGAAGGTTGCTGTCCGGCCCGGCGATCAGCGCCATCGACCCGGCGATCGCAAGGACTTCAGGGGACTGGCATCCTGTTCCCGCCGATGGCCTGCAGTCGCAAGAATCAGCCCGCATCGGGAACAGGTGCCTGTACCCGGCTCTTTCGCCTACTTGGCGCCCAGCTTCGCGCAGATATCCCGCAGCGCCTTGGTCATGGACGCGGCGTAGGCGGCGGCATCGTCGATGTGGAACGTCATGAGTTGCAGTCCGTCCGTGCCGTTCGTCACCCGGCTGGTGCCGTTGTTGTCCAGATGAACCGGGACTTTCCGAAAACTGAAGGTGGGGTTGTCGATGCCCGCCGCGTGCAGGTATCCGGCCGTGCACCACATGTTCCGCTGTTCGGCCCAAATCTTTTCACGCACCTTGGGGGCGATGGGGTCGGCCAGCGCGGCGATGGGGTCACGTTCTGACACGGGGGGCTTGGTCAGTGCGTAAACCATGAAGTTCTGCAGGACAAGCGGTGCGGAGTCCAGGACCTCTGCCTGTTGAAAGTACCAATGGGTCTTGTAGCCGTCTGCGCCAAAGCAGGGCATCCAGAAGATCGGCAGCGGACTGTCCATGATGCGCACATACGCGTGCGGGTCCAGACTGACGTTCCATTCCACTCCCCCGGCCGTGTCGCCCGCGTTCACATAGCACCGCGCTACCTTGGCTTTAAGCAGTTCGGGCTCACGGTTGTACGCCGCCGCCATGTCCCGCAGACTGCCCACGCAAAAAACCGTCACCGGCCGGTCCGACTCGCGCAAGACCTTCAGGATCAGTTCAATCCCGCCCTGCGTGTCCGAGGGCTGCTGTGCGCAGGTGTCGGACTGGGACTTGAGGTTCTCTACCAACCCGGTCGCGCAAGGCACCGTCTTCCCCGTGATGTGCATCATCTGCTGCACCGGGGGCATGCCCGGTCGGTCCACACCGTCCTTGCCCATGTCGATGACAACGGCCCGGATGTCGAAAGCGGGAATGCCAAATACCGTCGCCAGATCAAAATGGTCGTCGGGGTCATTGTGCGGATGGTACAGATCGGTGATATGGATGACCGGCACCGAACCGGGCGCCGCCTCCGCGGCAAGCGCGGCGGGCGTCAAGACAGTAACGAAAAGGCAACAGGCAAGCAATCGTGCAAACATGAAGACCCGGCTCCCATGGGTTTAATCCAGATATCCTACCACGTCATCAGCAGTACTAGCGAGGACAGACCGGCTGCTATTGTGGCTACTGAAGTAGCTATTTGCGCGTCTCCGGCGCGCCACAGAAGGACGTGAGCAGCCAGCGTTCGTCCTTCTTCAGCATCGTGGCGGTGAAGGCCATGGGCGGCGCGTTGTAGAACGGCGCGTTGAGGTTCCAAGTACCCGTGCAGGCGGCGGCCGCGCCGTCGGTGGCGATATTGAGGTCCGACATGGCAGAGACCGACGCTTTGCCCCAGGTCATGGCCCCCGTCAGCGTGGAGACGAGCAGGTCGCGGTTCTGCCAGTAGGCCGTGCCGAGCACATCGCTTTCAAAGACCATGCAAAACGCGTCCGGATTCAGGTTGTCCCGCAGGGCCGCCAGTTCGCCGGTGGACATGACCGCCTCCCATGCGCGCAGCGCCTTTTCCGCATCAGTGTGCATTGCGGCGTCTTTTGACGGGCTCTGAATGAGACCGAAGGACATGTAGCGCCAGGCACCGTCCAACCCGTCCTGCATGGCGGCGCCAGCGGCGGACCATTCCCCGTCGCCGTTGGCAAATTTCAGTGTGCCGACCAGCATCGGTCCGCAACGCTTCCACTCCTGCGCGGCCAGATGGGCGTCGCGCGGCAGCGCCAACTTCGCCGATGCCGCATGGTCCGGTTTGAGCGCCACGCGCCGTACTGCCACCGGCCCTTCGGCAGCCCCCGCCACGGCCACCGCACCCTGCGAAGAGAACAGCGTCCAGAGCGGCGGCGCACCGGCGGTGAGCGCGGCCAGCGTGCGCTTGGCGAGCGCATCGGTGCTGTCCTCCACGCCTTCCGGCTTTGGCCCCTGCAGGGCATCCATCAGCGCGGCCTGCGCCCCTCCGGTGGCGACCAGATAAACAGGGCTTTCTTCGGCCTGCGCGGGGGCGGGAATTGGATTGCCCCATCGGTCAAAACACTTCACATTGTCCGGTAGCGGCCCCGGCAAGTCCTCCGCGTCCTCGCCGTCACTGAACAGCACCACCACGATGCCGGGTTCCGGCGCATCGGGATGCGGCTGCTGCTGGCGAAACACCAGCGCACTGATGTCGGCGGCCGGGGCAATGCGTGTTTCAAACCGCGCGCCCTCCACGAAATGGGCCAGCGCGGCAAGGGTTAGGTGCATCGGGCAGGGCAGCCAGCCCGGCTCGACCATCATGCAGGTCTGCTCGCCGTGGTGGCGGGGTTCGTTGTGGGCCGAATAGGCAATGAACCGTTTCACGCCCGACGCGATGTAGCTCAGGTAGGTGCGCGCGAACTGGTTGGCGCCGTGCGACCATTCGCCGGAAACGACCGGGTCGGCGAAGGAAAAGAACGAGCCGTGGAAACCCATAATGTCCGGACCGCCCTCGGTGGCGATGAGCGGCTTGGGCGTGCCGTATAGGGCCTGTTCCTTGCCGAGCCGTTTGGCAACCTGGGAGATGGTGTCGTTCGGTCGGCCGTGAAGCGTGCCGTCGTAACGGTGAAAGGAGAGTTGATCATAATAGGGATACGCACCCATGGCCAGCACGGCCTGGTCCCACAACGGCGGACAGGTGTTCACGCCGAGCACCGTGCTTTGGGGGTTGGCGGCCTTGGCCTCCGTGTAGGCCGATTCCAGCAGGGCGGCATACAACCACGGCGTGCCGCCCGCGAAGAATCCCGCCGCGTTCATGTTCCAGGGCTCGTTCCACACCTCCCAGTCACTGATGGCCGCCGCGTAATGGCCCACCACCTCCCGGACGTAGTTGCGCCAGAGGTCCAGGCTGTCCGGCGCGTGACAGATGCTCCAGTAGCCGGACGTGATGGGATTGTGGCTTTCCCAGACCGGCGCGCTGTCGAGCATGCCCACGATGCTCAAACCGTGGCCGCGCGCCAGCGCGACCATGTCGTCGTGCCAAATCCACTTGCCCGGTTCGGGTTCGATCAATCCCCATTTGGTGATGCCCGAGGCATCATGGATGCGGCACCATTTGTAGCCGAGTTTGGCCACCGCCGTCAGGTCCGGCTCGCGCAGCGACACATGAATGCCGAAAGGCGAATCGGGCAGCGGCCCGGGAACCGGTTCCGGTGCGCGGGAGAGCAACGTCTCACCCATGGCCGACAACGGCGCATTGTCCGCATCAACCACCGTGGCCTCCACCCGCAGCATGCCGAAGGCACGGGCAATGTCTCCCGTGACCGCAACAGTCTCATTCCAGAGTCCGGTCGAGTCCAGCGCCAGGGGCGGCAGATCGGTCTGTTGTCCGTTCACGTGGACGGCGTGGAGCAGCAGTCTGCAGCCGGGCCGCGTGGCGCCTGCCACCGTCGCGCGAAACCGCAACGGCTGGTCCCCGTTGACAAGGCCCCAGGGCTCCTCGGGACACAGCGTGACCGCAGCGGAAAATGGTTCAGGCGGGCCGTTGGCGGACTTGGGGGCAAAGCGAAGACCGTCCAGAAACAGCACGCAGTTGTCACCCTTGATTTCGACCTGCAGGAGGTGGCGTTTCTGGTCGGTATTCTTCAGCGTATCCGATAGAGTCACCTGCTGCCAGGCACTTCCCGCCGTGGCGGTCTGGCGGTCAAAGGCGGTGACCTTGTCAGAATAGTTGTCACGCACCCGAACCGTAACTTTCGCCCCAGCCGGTTCGGACCGCATCCACCAGGAGACCGTGCAGGGCATGTCCGCAGGCAGGGCGCAGGCGGGGGACATAAGCGTTACTTCGCCTTTTGCACCAAGGCGTATCTGGGCCGCGCCCACACCCAACGGTCCCGCCTGTGGCGCCGGCGACCAGTCATAATGCTCGCCCCGAACACCCCACCCGGCCGGAACGCCCGCACCCATCCGGTCAATGGACATGCGCGCACCCGGTTGCGCCTCGGCAAAGACACCCTGCGCGGCAAAAAGAACGCAAAAAGATAGAAGAAGAAGCCTGTGATTCATACCGGGCCGCATTCCCGTTCCGGACCAACTGCACCCGCATCGCATTCAACGGGCCTTGTTAGTTGGACCCCAATCCGGAAAGCCGGGTGTCAGCGCTCAGCCCAAGTCGATTCTCCGCTATTCAGAGGTCAATCTTTTTCTGGCTTCTACATTTCGCGCACAAAGCCCCTGACCTATCCCCAGTTTGGTGCCGCCTGCAGCGTGACCAGAAACCTTAACGCATCCAGTGCGTAATGCAGGCACACGCCCT
>CAIJOU010000472.1 GCA_903822375.1 Candidatus Hydrogenedentota bacterium | reverse complement strand
CCTTTTCAAAGTGCGTGACGTGGGGGATGGCCGACCAGTTGTCCGCCATGCGTTCCGCCGTCCTGATGCGCACGGTGTTCATGGGTTGCGGCACCACCGTGCCCCACTTGTCGCGGAGTATGTCTGCGGTTTCTTCCGTCGCTTCGGGTGTTGGTGTTTTGTCCATTGCCGGGATTGTGCCCGGGCCCGAAGCGAAGGACTGCTTGTAAACCAGCAGGTCGTGGGCGTTGATGCGGCCCGACGGGTCCGGGGAGGGCACGTCATTGAGGTCGATGCCCAATTCACGCGCCATCTGCCGCACCGACGGCGCGGCGCGCACAATGCCGGGGTGGGGTGTTGCGCCGGATTCGACAGGCGCCTTCGCGGGTGGCGCGATTGCGGCGTCTGCCGGGGCCGCCGACGGCGGATCTGGGGGCGGGGGCGTCACGGCGGCGGCGGCCGGTTTGGACACATCGACACTTTCGTCCACCACGAGCACCACATCCCCAACGTGAACGGTTCCGCCCTCTTTCACGCGTATCTCGGCAACGCGCCCGGAAACCGGCGTGGGAATCTCGGCGACGGCTTTGTCTGTCTCAATCTCAATGACATTCTGCCCGGAGGCGATAACATCGCCCAGCTTGACCAGCAACTTGCCGACCGTTCCGGCGCTCACATTCTCGCCCAGTTCGGGAAGCTTGAATTCCTTCAGCATAAAGTCTCCTTCCTGTTCGATCGGCTCTTCACGACACCCATGGGTCGGCCTTGTTCTCGCCAATGTCCAGGTCCCGCATGGCGGCCCGCACATTTTCCGGGCCGATTTGACCCTGCCGTGCCAGTGCGGACAGGGTGGCCAGCACGACGAAGCGATGGTCCACCTCAAAGAAATCGCGCAGTGCCTCGCGCGACTCGCTGCGGCCGAAACCGTCCGTGCCCAGGCTGGTGACGCCGCCGGGCACCCAGCGCGCAATGCCGTCGGGCAGCATCTTCACGTAGTCTGATGCGGCCACCACGACACCTTCTGCGCCGCCCAGACATTGTGTCACATAGGGCATTCGCGGCGTTTCACCGGGATGCAGCATGCTCCACCGGTCCGCGGCCAGACCGTCGGTGCGCAGTTCCTTGTAGCTGGTGACGCTCCACAGGTCCGCCGCCACGCCGTATCTTTCGGCGAGCACGGACTGTGCCTTGATTACTTCATTCATTATGGAGCCGCTGCCCAGCAGTTGTGCGCGGAGAGTGCACCGGTCCTTGTTGGGCGCGTCGCTGAACTTGTACATGCCGCGCAGTATGCCCTCTTGCACCGCGTCCCCGGCGGGCATGGGCGGCATGGCGTAATTCTCGTTGCCGACGGTGATGTAGTAGAAGACGCTTTCCTGCTCCACGTACATGCGCCGAATGCCGTCGCGGATGATGACGGCCAACTCGTAGGCGAAGGCGGGGTCGTAGCATTTGAGGTTCGGCACGGGCATGGCGAGCAGGTGGCTGTGGCCGTCCTGGTGCTGCAGGCCCTCGCCCGCGAGCGTGGTGCGTCCGGCGGTGCCGCCGATCATGAAACCCTTCGCGCGCATGTCGCCGCCGGCCCACACGAGGTCACCTATGCGCTGCATCCCGAACATCGAGTAATACACGAAAAAGGGAATGGTGTTGATGCCGTGCGTCGCGTAGGCGGTGCCCGCCGCAAGGAAAGACGACATGGCGCCGGCCTCGGTAATGCCCTCTTCAAGAATTTGGCCGTCCACGGCTTCTTTGTAATACAGCAGGTTGTCGGCATCCACCGGCTCATAGCGCTGGCCGATGGAGGAGTAGATGCCGACCTGACGGAACAAGCCGTCCATGCCGAAGGTGCGCGCCTCGTCGGGGACGATGGGCACGACCAGGCGCCCCACCTCCTTGTCGCGAAGGAGGTTGAGCAGAATGCGCACGAAAGCCATCGTGGTCGACACGGGGCGGTCGGAGCCCGAATAGAACTCGCTGAACAGGGCCTCGTCCGGCGTTTGGAGTGGGGGGGCCGTGACGCTGCGCCTGGGCAGGTATCCGCCCAGTGCTTCGCGCCGCTCGCGCAGATAGCGCATGCTCGCCGCGTCCTCCGGCGGCCTGTAGAACGGTGCAAAGGCGATTTCCTCGTCCGAGATCGGAATGCCGAAACGCCCCCGGAACTCCCAAAGCTCGTTCTCGTTCAGCTTTTTCTGCTGGTGCGTGATGTTCTTTCCCTCGCCGCTTTCACCCAGGCCATAGCCTTTGACGGTCTTGGCGAGGATTACGGTGGGCGAGCCCTTGTGGTTGACCGCGCGGTCAAACGCCGCGTGAACCTTTACCGGGTCATGGCCGCCGCGCTTGATCTTGCGCAGTTGCTCATCCGTCAGCGGGGCCAGCAAAGGCTCCAGCAGGGGTTCGTGGGCAATCAGCCGCCTGCGGATGTAGTCGCCCGATTCGACGCTGAACTTCTGGTATTCGCCGTCGACCAGAGAGCCCAGCGCCCGGGCGAGCACGCCCGAGGTGTCCCGGGCGAACACCTCATCCCACTCGCCGCTCCACAAGACCTTGATCACATTCCAGCCCGCGCCGCGGAAGATCGCCTCCAGTTCCTGGATGATCTGACCGTTTCCGCGCACCGGCCCGTCAAGACGCTGCAGGTTGCAGTTGATCACAAAGATGAGGTTGTCCAGTTTCTCGCGCGAGGCCAGGGTGATCGCGCCGAGCGATTCCGGCTCGTCCGTCTCGCCGTCGCCGAGAAAAGCCCATACATGTCCATCGTTGACCGGCTTGAGCCCCCGGTTCTCCAGGTAGCGGTTGAAGCGCGCCTGATATATGGCCGTGATGGGGCCCAGGCCCATGCTCACTGTTGGGAAGCTCCAGAAATCGGGCATAAGCCACGGGTGCGGATAGGAGGACAGCCCGCCGCCCGGCGCGAGTTCGCGCCGGTAGTGCTGCAACTGCTCCTTCGTGAGCCGGCCCTCCAGGAATGCGCGCGCATAGATGCCGGGGGTGGCATGGCCCTGGAAATAGATCTGGTCGCCGCCGTGATCCTCCGTGCGGGCGTGAAAGAAATGGTTGAATCCCACCTCGTACAGCGTCGCGGCAGAGGCGAAGGTGGAGATATGGCCGCCGATGCCGTCGCTGGCCCGGTTTGCCCGGACCACCATGGCCATCGCATTCCAGCGGATAACAGACTTGATGATGCGTTCCAGTTCGCGGTCGCCCTTGTATGGCGGCTCCTCGCCGACCGGGATGGTGTTCACGTAGGGCGTGTTTGCCGTGAACGTCTCGCGCACTCCGCCGCGCCGCGCCTGATCATGCAGCGCGTGCAGGAGGCTGGCGGTTGCCTCCGGGCCCTCCTCCTGCAGGACGCCGTCCAGCGCCTCCAGCCAGTCGCGCAATGCCGTTTCACTTATCCTGTCCTGTGATTTCATGCCCGAGACTTCCTTGACATCCGCATTGGTGCATGCGCCGCCGGTTTCTGCCGTGCAGCACAATACAATACGACATTGAGAGGTTTTCGTTGGTTTCGAGTATACAACATCAGAAGCGGATGAAACTCTTCCCCGCGACTCTGTTCTTTACAACTCCGCGCCACCGGCATGCCTTCTTCTTCGGCGGTCTTTTTGCTTCCGCAGGCGGGCGGCGCGTTTGGCCTCGGGACTGTCGGCGCCGAGGGTGCGCGCTTCGATGAGTTCGCAAAGACGGCGGCGGGCATAGAAGCGGTTCAACGCCTGGGACCGGGCCGCCTGGGTCTTGACTTCCAGACCGGTGGGGCGATGAAGAAGGCGCACCGCCGTGGCGGTGCGGTTGACCTTTTGTCCGCCCGGACCAGAGGCGCAAACGAACGACTCTTCCAAGTCGGCCTCGAGCAGACCGCAACGGGCCATGCGCGCGGCCAGTTCATCCTCTTTTCCCGGCGTGACACCAAAGCGTGCCATGACGTTCATCCCTTCGCGTCAAGGACAGGGGCTGACACGTCTCCGCTTCGCCGCGCTTGCATCGTCCCTGTTCTCAGCGCGGGTCGCCCCGGAGCACAAAGGCGGCGTAGTCGAGCGTGTTGGGAAATGCGCCGCGCACGGCCTCGCGCGCCGCGTGCGCCGTGCCGGCCTTGTTGCCCGCGCCCGCATGGGCGTAGAAGGCTTCAAAGAACGCCGCGGAGACGGCCGGGTCCACGGGCCAGAGTGTCGTAATCAGCGCGCCGCAGCCTCCGGTCCGCAGCGTTTCGGCAAGGGCGGAGAGCAGATCGCCGCGCCATTCCATATCCGGCAGGGCCGGCGCCCAGTCCAGTGAAAACACCGCCGCAGGCACCGGTTCACCCAGCAGCCGCGCCAGCGGCAGTTCGCCCGCACCGTTGTCGCCCGCAAAGACCAGCGGGCAAAGCATCACATCCACCGGGCGCGCATCGACCTGGCAGGCCGCATGCACGGCGTCCGTCGGCTGCGCGTCTGCAATCAGGGCGTCCGGCGTCGCCTCGGCGCCGGCCTTGCGCTCGACCGGGGGTGTGCCCTCGGCCGGTGTGGAAAACAGACTGGCCCGGTCGCCGCGTGCCAGGATGGCCCGCAGCCGCGCGGGGTTGACGGGAGGGAAAGTCAGCAGATTCACATACTGCGCTGTGCTGTCGGCATAACTGAGCGTCACCGACCAGTCCCAGGACGTGCCGTCGCTTTGGAGCACGTCAAAGGGAATGTGGTCCGTGGCGGGGTCGGTGCAGACGATGGTCCGCGCGGAGCCGGTCCACTCT
>CAIJOU010000471.1 GCA_903822375.1 Candidatus Hydrogenedentota bacterium | reverse complement strand
TGATGTCTATTGGCGGGGTATAGCCAAAGTTGCCCGAGCTGACGGTCGGGGCGCCCGCGTCGACCTTATCCAGAACAAACGAAATGTACTGATAGCTGGCGTCACCATTGGAAATCTGGCCCGCATATTCGCAGTTTCTCCCGGGCACAGACTTGACGATCCGCAGCGGATTTCCTCCCAGGTCCGGATCAGAGGGACAAAGCAGTATTGCGGGGTCGGTCAGGTATTCCGGATAGACGGCCCGCATGTCCGGGCACAAATCCATATCGTCCTGCGATTCGGCGCAACGGTCCGCAATTGCGGCGTCATGCCCCCAGAGTTCATCGCCGTGGAGCCGTGGATAGCGCCCCTGCGCTTCTCCAGAGTACAGCTTGAGGACAAGCCCCAACTGTTTGAGGTTGTTGGCGCAACTTGCGCGGCGTGCCGCCTCACGCGCCCGGGCGAGCGCCGGCAACAGAATTGCGGCAAGTATGCCGATAAAGGCAATCACCACCAGCAATTCAATCAGAGTGAAACCACGGCGTCGCACATGCAGGTCCCGGGTTAGTGTTTCAATGCAAAGTGAGTATACTATAATTTTATGCCGGGCAACGGAAACGTTTATGGAACAGGAGTCCGAAAGAATGCCGATTGTCGGAAGCAGGTTATTCAAGACTGTCCGCCGTTTCTGGTTGTTCCTGGAGGGTCCTTCGCCGCGCGTTATTGACGAAACAGACCGGGAAGAATGTCGCCCTCCTTTCCCGTCTCCATCTTGCCACCATTGCGATTACCATTGTCGCAATTCCCGCCCCCGATTTCTTCAGCGATCCGTCGGGCTTCATTCATGCTTCGTCCAACTGGGTGGTGCTGGCAGCCATGCTTGCCATGACGGGCAGTTTTCTCCTCAACCGGATTGGCGGTTTCTACCGTACCTCCGCCATCCTGACGGGTGCGCTTATCGCCCTGTTTGCTCTTGCCCTCGCACCCAATCTCACGGGCGAACCCGCCGTGTGGATGCTGTACTATCTTGTCATTCCGGTGATGATCTGCGTGCTGTTCCTTCGGGCCAGATGGATTGTACTCCTTGTGGTTTCCGAACTGCTGGGCATCTGCGTGATGCCCTTCTTCATGCCCAAGGTCCCATTGGGGTCCATGCCCATTCTCTTCATCGGGTTGGTCTCCGTGCTCATCCTCATCATGGTGGCGCACATAAAGGAGTTGGAGCGGATTGGAAGAAACGAACTCGCGGCGGGCCGTCAACTGTATCGTGGCCTGCTCGAAACGCTCTTTGACGCCGTTGCCCTTGTCAAAGACGGCTGCATTATGGAAGCGAATCCCGGATTCGGACGACTCTTTGGAATCGGGGAGGGGCGCACGCCCGGCGTACCAATAGCGGACCTGATTTCGGCGTGGCCATCCGTGCGGCCCGGCCATGTCATGGAAACAACCGGAATCGGTCCCAACGGCACCGTACTTGACATTGAACTCGTCTGCAACCGTGTCCGTGGGGACGAATCGGACACGTTCGTTCTGGCCGTTCGCGACATCACCGAACAGCTTCGCATGCAGGATGAAAAGAAGAAACTCGAGGAACAGCTTGTCCAGTCGCAACGGATGGAATCCATCGGACGTTTGGCGGGCGGCATTGCCCACGACCTCAACAACATTCTTGCCGTAATACTCGGATACGGGGAACTCATAGAATCAGAGCTTGTTCCCAGTTCACACCTTGCGGAGCCCATAGGCGAGATCAATGTTGCCGGCAGACGCGCCAGGGAACTGACCCGCCATCTGCTCGCATTCAGCCGCAGACAGGTGCTTGAAATGCGGCCGCTCGACCTAAACGCCGTTGTCGGCGGGTTTGAGAAAATGCTCCGGCGTTTTCTTCGGGAAGACATCGAAATGACGGTGCTACTGGACCCCAAGGCCCGCTTTGTCAATGCCGACACCACCCAAATTGAACAGGTGCTCATGAATCTGTGCATAAACGCGCGCGATGCCATTCCCAAGGGTGGTGCGTTGACCGTCGAGACCGGGCATACGTTCTTCGACAGGCACAACGCCGCGCCAAGTCCCGACATTGCCCCGGGGGCCTACGCCACCCTCACTGTAACGGATACCGGGTGCGGAATTGATGAAGCCACGCAAAAGCGTATATTTGAACCCTTCTTTACCACGAAGGAAAGCGGCATGGGGACCGGGCTTGGTTTATCCACGGTCTTCGGCATCACAAAGCAGCACGGTGGTGACATCGTGGTCCGGTCGGCGCCCGGACAGGGAACATCTTTTACCATCTATCTCCCCGCACTTGCGAAGGGCGACGAGGAAACCACCGCCCAAGAGGCTTCCGAAACGCCTTCGGGAAAGGGTGAAACCATCCTTGTGCTTGAGGATGACCATTCGGTCCGAAGACTTATCTGCCGCATGCTGAACGAACTTGGTTACAGCCCCCTCGAAACGGCCACTGCGGACGAGTGTATGGCCGCCGCCAACAAGCTGGGAAAAATCGACCTGCTCCTCACCGACATTGTTATGCCCGGCATGAACGGGTGCGAAGTGCATGAGCAACTCGCAGCCAAATGGCCCGGCATCAAGACGCTCTTTATGTCCGGATACACCGGCGACATCCTGACGCAGCACAATCTTGAAGAATCCGGCGATCAGTTCATCGCCAAACCCTTCACCCAAACCGCACTGGCCCGAAAGATCCGCCATGCACTGGACACTGGTCACACAGCGCCACCCCAATGATTTCCGCCGGACTTAAAGGGCGGCCCAAATCCAGATGTTTCCCCCAGACACCCTTTCCCGTATTCCTAACACCCGATCCAGAGAGTGCAGCCCGGTGCCCGGCAATTATGATGGGCGCCCTCCTTTCTGCTGCATGACGTCCCTCCCTTATACGACCTCAGTGCTTCGATGCCACGTTCTTGTTTCGTCTTCCTTCCGCGCCGCCTCACGGAATCCTTCACGACCCTTCCCCGCCTGCTCCCTGCGCTTTCATTTAGGACCTTGAATATCTTCGCTTCCAAGAAACAATTGCATCTCCTCCCTTGCCTTCACACGGCGCTCTTCCGTGGCCGACATGGCCATCATCGCAACTCCAGATGGCCTATATGCGGGCCATTTGTTACTCCCTATAATGCGCTTGCTTACGTCTCGATTAGTTATCCACTCTCCGTCGCCCCCCTTCTTTGGGGACCACCCGGGTCCGCGCAAGGATTGCCGTCTTTCTCCCGGACAACGTGTGTTCCGGCGCATAAATACCGGTTAGGCCCATGAAGCTCCGCGCAACACCCGCACCTAAGACTACAATCCCGTACTGTCCGTTTTTACTACCGGCACTTATGCCGATTAAGTACGGACAAAATACGCTATAATCAGGGTTTTTCCTCGATATTTACCGTTCCTTGCGGAAGGCGAATGCCGTTGTGTCTTTGAATGGGACACGTTCTACTGATATAATATATCAGAATTGTTGCTCAGGTGGCGGCCGTTGAACACGGTTTCAACGCCCGCCGCAAGGCATATGGTTGTGGACCGGATCAGCCAGCGTTGCCGCTCTAAAGCCAACCCTTGGGAGTCTTTTCTCCATGTGCGCATCCCACGCCGACACCGCCTCGGTGGTCGCCGAG
>CAIJOU010000470.1 GCA_903822375.1 Candidatus Hydrogenedentota bacterium | reverse complement strand
TTGCGAGCGAAGCGAAGCAATCTCTTGCCCGCCAAAGTCCCGAAAGCGGAGCCGTCGTTACAAGAGATTGCTTCGCTTCGCTCGCGATGACGAAGCAGATCGGTGTTGGTTGAAAATTCCAAAGTAGACCTGTCCTGTTTCGTCCCCATCATCCCTCACGGATTCCTCGGAAACTTGGAGAAATCGGGCGAACGCTTTTCGAGATACGCATTGCGTCCCTCCTGCCCCTCCTCACTCATATAGAACAAACTGGTCGCGTTGCCGGCCAGTTCCATCACGCCTGCCTGCCCGTCCTCGTCGGCGTTCATGGCGGCCTTGATGCAGCGGATGGCCGTGGGCGACATGCGCAGGATATCGCGGCACCACGTCACGGCCTCCTCCTCCAGTTTGTCGAGCGGCACCACCGTGTTGACCAGTCCCATGTCCAGCGCCTGCTGCGCGTTGTACTGGCGGCACAGGAACCAAATCTCGCGCGCCTTCTTTTGACCCACCATCCGCGCCAAATGGGACGAACCGTAGCCCGCGTCGAATGAGCCCACCAACGGCCCGGTCTGGCCGAAAATGGCGTTGTCCGCCGCAATGGTGAGGTCGCATACCATCGTGAGGATGTTCCCGCCGCCGATGGCGTAGCCCGCCACCATGGCAATCACCGGCTTGGGGAGGGTGCGTATCTGTCGGTGCAGGTCCAGCACGTTGAGCCGGTGCGCGCCTGTGCGGTCGTCCACATAGCCCGCCTCGCCGCGAACCTTCTGGTCGCCGCCCGAGCAAAACGCCTCCGTGCCCGCGCCGGTCAGGATGATGACGCCGATCTGCGGGTCAAAGCGCGCGTCGCGCAGCGCGTCACCGATCTCATCGTTTGTCAGCGGCGTGAACGCATTGCGCCGGTGCGGCCGGTTAATCGTGATCTTCGCGATACCCTCAGCCTTGTCGTAGAGGATTTCCTGGTATTCACGGGCCGTGGCCCACTGAATTGCGGTCATGCAGTGACTCCTTCTGTTCGCTCCAGAGAGGCGATAGTCTACCATATTCCCCGTTGACAAGCCGCCCCCGCTGCCCTAGAATGCCTGCTTGAACCCACACAGCAGGCTTCTGACCTTTGGGGACATCATGCCCGGGTTGCGCCTTCGCGCCGGAAGACTTTGTCTTCCCCGTTGTTCCTTCCAATGGAGTAACTGAGTTGAGTCTGATCCAATACTGGTGGCTGTTGCCCGTGGGCGTGCTGGTGGGCGCTTTCGGAACGCTCATCGGCGCCGGCGGCGGGTTTATCCTGGCACCGCTGCTGCTTCTGCTGTATCCCAATGAAAGCCCGGAAACCATTACGTGCATTTCGCTGGCGGTCGTGTTCTTCAACGCGGCATCGGGCTCGATCGCCTATGCGCGCATGGGCCGCATCGACTACCGTTCCGGCTTGGTGTTCTCGTCCGTCACGGTGCCGGGGGCGGCGCTTGGCGCGCTGACGACCGGCCTCATTCCGCGGCAACAATTCAACCTTCTGTTCGGACTGCTCATGGCCGTCATGGCCCTCTTTGTGCTATGGCGCCCAAACCCTGAGAAGACCCATCCCGCGGGACGGCCCAAAGGGCGCGCCCAACGCACACTCACCGAGGCGGACGGAACGGTTCACCAATGGACTTACAATTCCGGGCTGGGGATATCCATCAGTGCGGTGGTAGGCTATCTCTCCAGCCTGCTGGGCACCGGCGGCGGAATAATCCATGTGCCCGCCATGATTCGGTTTCTCAATTTTCCGGTGCATGTCGCCACGGCAACATCGCACTTTATCCTGGCCATCATGGCGCTCACGGGCACACTCGTCCACATCGGCAGCGGCGCGTTCCACCACGGCATCCGCCGCACCATCGTCCTGGCCGCAGGTGTCCTGATTGGCGCGCAGGTGGGGGCGCTGCTGTCCAACCGTGTGAAGGGAGACTGGATTGTCCGCCTGCTGGCGGTCGCCCTGGCGCTGGCAGCAATGCGCATCCTCGCCATGGCATGGTGAGAAAGACTATCCGCCCAGTACGCGGTCGCATGCGGCAATCAGCCGCGCCTTCAAGTCATGATGGTCTGACAGGTTGCGGTCGCGCTGGGTGCGCACCTCGATGACCGTGGCGCCGGGGTGCTTGAGCGCAGCGACACACGCCTCCTCCATCTCGCGCGCCGAGGCGGGGGCATGGTGCGGCAGGCCGAACATCTGCGCGGCGTGGATGAATCCAAACCCGTGCGGCACGGCGAAATGACTTTCGAAAAACTCGCGGTGGGCGGCGATGGGCAGGAAGGAGAAGATCCCCCCGCCGTCGTTGTTGACCACCACCAGCACAAAAGGTGTTTCAATGTTCCGCAGCAGCGCAAGCGAGTTGAGGTCATGCAGTGCGGCAAGGTCGCCAACCACCGCCATCACGGGCCTTTCGGAGCCCAGCGACAATCCCGCGGCGGTGGCGATGTTCCCGTCAATGCCGCTGGTGCCCCGGTTCACCTCAACCCACGCGCCCGGCCCGTCCTGCGCGGCAAACATGTCGGCGTCGCGCACCGGCATGCTGTTCGCGAGAAACAGCGTGGCGTCCGCGGGGGCGACCCGGGAGACCGTGCGGGCGATGGCAATTTCGGTGGAGGTGTTGCGCTCCGCGCACCATGCGTCAATCTCGCCGCCGGCGGCGGTGTTGAGCGCGTCAAAGGGAAGCTCCCACTGCTGCTGCGTCAGATGCCTGGCGACAGGCGCCAACCAGTGGCAGAATACGTCGATGTCGGCCTCGAAGCGGCGCTCCACCGCCCGGCCCGGGTCTAGGTCCATCGGATGCGGACACACCTGCACCACCGTGCAACTGCGCGTGGAAACCCGCTCCAGCAGCCGCTTCGACACGAAGTTGCCCCCCACGTGGAGGATAAAGTCCGGGTCGAACCGGTCCAGAAATTTCTTGGACAACAGCAGCGCGTCAAAGTGGGCGACCACCGGCGAAGCGCTGCCGATGTGCAGGCCCGAGGCAATGTCCGGAAAAGCCGGCCAACGAAGCGCCTCCGCCAATTCCCGCGCGGCGTCGCGCTCGGCAGTGTCGCGCAGTTCACCCACCAGCAGCAGTCCCCGCCGCACCCCGTGCAGGCGGTTCAGCAGCCAGTGCTGGGAAGATTCGGAGACCTCAAGGCTGGGCAGCATCCAGTGCGTGCGCGGCTCGGCGGTTGCGGAGGCGCTCTCCGCGAAACGGTAGGGCGGCATCGCGTCACCCGGGTCGAGCGGCTCCCGGAACATGCAGTTCACATGCACCGGTCCGGCGGGCGGATGAATCGCCTGCTGGAACACCTGGTCCAGCGTGCCGCGCAGCGACTCCACGGGACACTTTGCCCCCACGCAGGGCAGCGTGAACGCCGCCCGCGTGAACCCGCCGTAAAGCCGGTCCTGATCGATGGTCTGGTTGGCGCCGCAACGCTGCAATTCCGGCGGACGGTCCGCGGTCAATATGACCAGCGGCGTGCGGCCCGACGAGGCTTCCACCACGGCGGGCCAATAGTTCGCGGCTGCACTGCCCGAGGTGCACACCAGCACGGCGGGCCGCCCCGCCGCCTTGGCCCAGCCGAGTGCCAGGAATGCCGCGCCGCGCTCGT
>CAIJOU010000469.1 GCA_903822375.1 Candidatus Hydrogenedentota bacterium | reverse complement strand
GGCGTCCTTTGTGTCGCCGCCGCCGCAAAGGGGCATCAGTGCGGCAAACTCATCGACATGCTCAGCCCCATACGCCCATGTCGCAAACCCGCCCATGGACAAGCCGGTCAAGTAGGTCCGATCCGGGTCAACGCGGAATTCGTTGCGGGTTTGGGCAATTTCAGCCGTGATTTCATCTTGTGACTTGCCCCATGCCCCTTTCCAGTGTGATTTCACGGCGCATTGCGGCATCAGCACCAGGCAGGGGAACCGGTCGGCATGACGGCGAATCGCGTGGCCTATGCCGACCTCGGTCTGAAGCAGGCCGTCCTCACCGCGTTCGCCGCTGCCATGGAGCGCCACGATCAGTGGCCAGGCTTTTTCCGGGCTATATTCGCGCGGCACGTACAGGCAATAGGCGCGGTCGCGGCCGTTAACCGTGATGACCTTGGTGACAAAACCTGTATCGGAGGCTGTTGCACCTGTCATGGCAACCCTTTTCCCATCCGTTGTGGCGCAGCCGGTGGACAGGGCCGCAATAACAATGGCAAGAACAACCGTGATCCGCATTTTGTAAGCCTTTCTGTCAGAGTCCTTTTGAGATCCTAGCATTTCGACGTTTCCGACAACTACCTCGACCGTAACAGCCTTTGGATTGAGCGGCGCCTTTGCCGGGAGTCGACGCTTCAACAGCGCCGCACGGTGCCTCACGATTCGGACGCCTCCGAATCTGCCCTGGGAAACAGCAGGTTCATTCATCGCCATCGCCGCTGTCAGCGGACTTGTTTCGCTTCTTCTTTTCTGCCTTGTCAGGTTTCGGTGCTGGAGGGTTTGCTTCCAGATTCTTCAGCCGGTCACCCAGATTGCTTGCCCCTTCCTCGGCTCTTCCCACAGGCCCGCCGTCGCCCAGCAGGAACAGGTTTCTGTATAAATGATTCTGCGCGCCTTTGTGTTCGCTGACGACGATCCACCCGGCGGGGCCTCCGTTGCGCACCAGCGCACTCGGAACGTATCCCGCGTCCGGCGATGAGATAAGGCAGGCCCCCTTGGCCCAAGTCAGGCCGCCGTCGGATGTGTTCCACCAGCAGACCTCGCCCGCGCTGGACAGCAGCATTTTGACCACTTGGGAAGACTCGACGATCATGTCGCCGTCCTGGTTCTTGGAGTCGGCGGTGACAACGACCGGGGCCTGCCATGCGCTGCCCAGCCACCGGGAGTACCGAACCTGCCCCTTGGCCATGCGGAAGAAAAGGTGGGGATTGCCCTCGGGGTCCACGTGGCAGGTGCCGTGATTGGACCGCTCGGTTCCACTGTTCAACACCAGCGTGTTCTCGTCCGCATATTCCTTCGTGACGGGCAGCGTCAGGCTCTTTCCGCCGGCGTTTTCCCAGGAGTCATCGGCGCAGTTCATTTTCATATAGTAGCCGTTGTACCGTTCCTTGGTGTGCCCCATGACCCTGCACGGATGGTACACGTAGGACGCGGTGATGGTGTCGCCCTTTCCCCTGTCAAACCATGCATACCATGCGTCGTGCACGTTCCGGTCGTTTTCCTGCGCCTTGTGCTTGAGCACGGAAACCGGCGGCGAAAAGGTTCGGCAATCATCGGTCGATTTCTGATACACCCAGTCGCTGCGGTGGGAACCGTGCCGGTAGAAGAGATAGATGTCGCCGTCGTCCATCTTCACGAACTGGCTGTAGGTGCCGAAGGGGTCAACATTGTCCAGCAGCTCCCATGCCGAAATGTCCCCCGGGTTCTTCGACACAACATGCGTCTGCCTGCCGTTGCCCGGCGTTCCGAGACGGTTTATGCCCAACGCGGGTTTTCCGCCATGCCCGCCGAAAATCAGGTGAATATACCCCTTGCCGTCCACAATCAGCGCCGGCCGCCCGTGATTGTCGACATCCTTGGGGTCCACCGCATCGGGCGACTTGCCCATGGTGTTCTCACCCGCCTTCACCGGTCCCGCCCATGTCTTGGCCGCATGATCATAGGCGCACACATAGGGGTCCTCATGGGGCCCCTGATAGGCGATGTAGGTCACACCCTTGTAGTGCTCGGCGCATGGATGCTGCAGTGTGGCGACCGGATTGCCGAATCCGTTGTCCGTGAAGTAATTCACCACGCTTGCGGAGGAAATGCCGCACAGCAGCAACAGCACGGAGCATGAAATCATCATTTGCGTGCGTGTTCCGGTCATAACGCCCTCTATTTCTGGAAATCTGGGTTATAGGCGCCCTGTTTGGCAAAACCGCCCAACTTGGGCCGCATCGCGCCAAAGCGCGGATAGCTGTCAAAGACATCACCCGTTCCGATCGCACGGGGGTCTTTCTGTTCCGTAAGAACCGCCGTCAGTTTTGCTTTCAACTGTTCCCGCATGTCGCGATGTTCCGGCACGTCGGCGAGGTTCTTGATGCAGTCCGGCGACTGGCCGACGTCGTAGAGTTCCATTTCGGGTCGCTTCCCAACCGCAAGGTCAAACAACGCCGGATATTTGTCCCGGTTTTTGAGCAGGAATGTCTTGGCCGGTCCGTCATCGATGTCACAGTATTCCTCGGGGTCGCCCGCCGGCCAGCGGTCCGGTTTATAGTTCCGGATAAAGAGGCGTTCACGGGTCCGAATGGCGCGCCCGGGATAGCCGACATTGTCATGGCGCGCATGTGAATGGCGTTCCCGGCCAAAGACAACGCATTCATTGGGTCCAGGCGTGCCTGACGTTAGCATTCCGAGCAGGCTCTTTCCAGACATCTCCGTCGGGGGCGTCACGCCTGCCGCGTCAAGGAAGGTCGGCGCAAAATCCACGAAACTGATGAGGTCGTCCGCCGTGCGGCCCGGTTTTACCCGGTCACCCCAGCGAATTGCCAGCGGCACACGCACGCCGTACTCGTACAGGTTGGCCTTGGCGCGCGGGAACGACATGCCGTTGTCGCCCGTCACCACGACGATGGTGTTTTCCAGTTCACCCAGCGACTCCAGCTTCTTCAGCATGCCGCCGAGCTGCGCGTCGAACCATTCGACCTCGAGGAAGTAGTCGAGCATATCGCCGCGGACCGCCGCGTCATCCGGCAGGAACGCCGGCACGGGCGCATCCTCCAGTTTCTTTCCCGACCTGAGCCCCGACCCTTTTTCGTATTTGCGGTGCGGTTCCTGGCCCCCGTACCAGAAACAGAACGGCGCGCCTTCGGGGCGTTTGGCAAGGAACGCCTCAAAATTGCCGGCATAATCCGTGGGGGCTATGCCGTTTAGGGGCACGTCCGCCAGTTTGAGCCCGCCGCATTCGGGTCCCGCGGGGTTTTCGCTCCAGCCGCCGCGTTTCCATTCGCCCGGTCCCCAGCCTTTTCCGGTGAAGCCGACATGGTACCCCGCCTCTGCCAGCAGACTTGGATAGACCTTGAACTTGTTCGGGAACAGGCTGCTATGGGTGCCCGCCTCCTCTAATTGCCCGATGTGGCGGCCCGTGAGAATGGCGGCGCGGTTCGGCGAACACTGCGGTGCGGCGCAGAATGCGTGCGTGAAAAAGACGCCCTCCCGGGCCACACGATCAAAATGGGGCGTGTTGACCCCCTTCGCGCCCGCGATGGACGCGAACGGCCACCCCCAATCGTCCGCAACCGCGAACAGAATGTTCGGTCGCCGCCCCTGTACGGAGTTCGCGGCGGCGGCGTTTTGGGAACCGGTAAGGCCCAGGCCTGCCAAGCCAAGCGCTCCGCGGGTCGCGTTTTCCAGAAATCTCCGTCTGCTGAGCGGGTTCATGAGTTGTTCCATCCCTTTCGTTGTCTGTGTAATCACGAGCCGGCTTGTTAAACCCTGTTTTGCTCTGTCGGTTCCCTTGACAAAACCGCGCCGACGTAGTCGCCACCCGCCTTGGAGATATGAAAACGTTTTTTCGGAGTTGGATTAGACTGTCAGTTCAGCAACTGGGGAGGCTGGTTTCCTGGCAGGTCCTTCGCAGTGCTTGGCCGTTGAATCGCTATCGCCCGTTTCTCCGTCTGGCTGTGGATTCTCAGCCGACGCTCCGTGGCGGCAGTGTATCAGAATTATGGACACGGACAATCACGGCCTCCTTTGGCCGCAAGCGCCGGGGAGGTCTCCCGTCCATACTGAAGCGGGAGATTTGGCGGAGGGATTCGGCCCATGCCTATGCTACACTGGAACCAGGTGAAAGGTATGAACCGAAGTTGTGGAGAAAGGTGCATTGCCATGAAACACCCGGAGGACGACATGGCACCGGTTAATGTAGCGACACCGTTGGAAGGGATGTTTGCAGACACGCCGGACACAGTGGCGGAGTTTGAACCTGGATATGTGCTTGCGAACCAGTTCGAGATCCTGCAACTGGTGGGACGCGGGGGAATGGGGATTGTCTACAGGGTAAAGGACCGTTTGACCGACCAACAACTCGCGTTGAAGGTGATCTTTCCATCGGTTCTCTCGCAACCACGCGCCGCGGAGATTTTCTTGCAGGAGGTGAACACGGCGCGGCGGCTGCGGCACCCTGGGGTTGTGGCCATTTATGACGTGCGACATCTTGGCCCGCTTGTGTTCTTCACCATGGAATTCGTGAATGGCCAGACTTTGCGCGCAATTCTGAAGAAGCACGGGCGCCTTTCCCCGGGGAAGGCGGTGGGGGTGATCGTCCGGCTGTGCCGCGTACTGGACCACGTGCATCGCGTTACAGTGCACCGGGGCATCTGTCCGGAAAACATCATGATCCTGCCGGACGCTTCGGTGCGCCTGCTCGATATCGGCATGGCCAGGGCGGTCGACGCGGCCATGACCGCGAGGGGTATGCGCGCCGGCAGGGCTTTCTACACGGCCCCCGAACAGTGCGAAGACCCCGCCGTGGCCGATGTGCGGGGGGACGTCTACTCCCTGGGAGTTGTCCTTTTCGAGATGCTCACCGGCGGAATGCCGTCCGGGTACGCCCGGATTGCGGAGGTCTGTCCCGAGATTCCTCCTGTGTTTGACCGGGCGGTTGCATACGCGCTTGCGCCGCTCGAAAGGCGGTGTCCGACGGTTCGCGCGCTTGCCGAGGCGGTGCTTTGGTGTTACAAGCATTCCGAAAAGGCTCAAGTGCTGCCTGCGCCCCCGTCCACACCCGTCGCGGACCTGCCCCGCGTCATGGCGGCAGAGGACACCGGGGGGAAATCGCCAAGGCAGTCCGCCCAACACAGGCGGCGTTCGCCTGTGGTGCTTTCTACCATGGAGCGTGTAGGGGAGGCGTGG
>CAIJOU010000468.1 GCA_903822375.1 Candidatus Hydrogenedentota bacterium | reverse complement strand
CCTATTACAACAAGCCCACCGCCGCGGGACACATCGCCCATTATGAGGCCGTGGCCGGCGCGGTCGACATTCCCATCGTGCTCTACAACGTGCCCGGCCGCACCGCCACCAAGCTTGAGCCCGAAACGGTCGCCAAACTCAGCAAGGTGCCCAACATCGTGGCGATCAAGGAGGCTTGCGGCAGTATTGACCAGGTCACCCAGATCCTCGGCCTCTGCGACATCACCGTCATCTCCGGCGACGACAGCCTCACGCTGCCCATGATGGTCGTGGGCGCCTCCGGCGTCATTTCGGTTGTCGCCAACGTGGCCCCCGCCGAGACCGCCGCGCTGTGCCACATGGCCGCCGCCGGCGACTGGGAAGGCGCCCGCAAGATGCACTACAAACTGGCCGCCCTCTTCCGCGGCCTCTTCATCGAGACCAATCCCCTGCCGGTCAAGGCCGTGCTCGCGCGCATGGGCATCATCCAGAACGTGCTGCGCCTGCCGCTCGTGCCGATGACCGCGTCCCTGCAGCCCCAGATAGACACCATCCTCAAGGATTTGGCGCTGATATAGAAACCGTAGGGTGTGCGAAGTCCCGCGAAGCGGAACGGAGCGCACCATTCGGGACTTGGAAGAACAGACGGGGCGGGAGTTGTCCTTTTGCGGCAACTCCCGCCCCGAATTTTGTTCATCAGGATTTCGGTACGGAAGCGTTCACTTCAGTTCCGTTGCGACAGGCGGCTTGGACTCAATTTCGATTTCGGCGGGTTTCAGGCCAAAGGCCGTCGCCCGCACCTTAATGCGTCCCGGCGTGGCCGTGGAGCGAATCAACACGGTGGCAATGCCGGCCTCGGCCCTGACCGGGTTGGCGCCAATGGCGGCATTGCCGACAATGGCGCCTTCCCCCTCGACGGAAAAGGCAACGAGGTCGTCGGCAAAGGGATGGACGGTGCCGCGCTTGTCGCACACTTTGGCGTAAACCCGCATCCAATCATTGCCGTCGGCCGTGAATTCGCGCCCGGCACCGTCCGCTTCGAGGTCAATTCTGCTCATGACACCCGGGGCCTTCACCGTGTGCGTCGCCGCAACCCGGCCGCCAATAAGGCCCTCGGCCTTGTATTCAGAAGTTTCATAGATGTACCCCGACTCTGAATTGGCGGCAAGGTCGCGGGTCATGTTCAAGGTGGACTGCTCGACCTTGCCGGTCTTGGTCTGGAACGTAAACGGCGGATGGGCGAGCACATAGCCGGCGTCCGGTTGCTGCGTCGCAAGCACTTTTCCGTTTTCGGAAAACCGGATCGCCTCGCAGTTGCTGAAGACCGTGACCGCGGAAGGTGAATAGGCCGTGGCGCAGTTGGCGATGAAGACCATCGGCCCACTGTCGACGTTCTTGACCTTCAGAGTGGGGTCGCGCTGGCTTTGGAAGAAATAGTAGTCAAATTTGGGAAGGCGAAAGAGGTCGAGCGCACCGCCGTAGAAGGGCTGATGGTGATACCCCCGGTAACAGTCGATGCCCGCCCAGACACAGACGCCGCTGAAGCGCGTGCTCTCCGGTCCGCCTCCGGCATTCTTGAGCATGGCATCGAGTTTCATGGCGTGGTTGACCGCCTGCGTGATGAGCGGAATCTCCCCCCAGCCGCGGGCCACGCGCACGCGCCCCTGCTGGTCGTCCCAGTTGTCAACGCTGTCTCCCCATTCCCGCGCCCAGACCGGCTTGTCCTGATACTTGTTGGCTTCGTCCCGCTCCCAGACGACATCGACATACTTCTGGCCCTTGCCTGTCTCTCCTGACCCCGCGGTGAAACACTGATCGCCCGGATACTCTTCGTGGACGATGTCGTTCAGACTGCGGGCGCACTTCTCGGAATAGTTTGTTTCGTTGGGAAAGGGTTCCCAGAGCACGGCACACGGATGGTTCCGATCCCGACGCACCATTTCCCGTGCATTCCTGTTGAGGCGGTCAACCCACGTGTGGTTGCCAAAGAACTGCCATCCTGGATTGGAGACGATGCAGAGAATCCCCAACTCGTCGCAGGCGTCCATAAAGGCGGGGTCTTGCGGATAGTGGCTCCGGAACGAGGTCATTCCGGCATCGCGCATCTTCTTGGCGTCCCGGTACTGCTGGGACTTTGGGAGTGCATACCCCACATAGGGATGGTCCTGATGCCGGTTGAAGCCGGACGCGAAGAACTTCTCCCCGTTTATGAAAAGGCCTTCCGGCTTGAATTCAATCCGGCGGATGCCCATCCGCGTGGTGCGGTTGTCGACGATCTTTTCACCCTCCAGTATCGTCGTCCGCAGCGTGTAAAGATCGGGATGACAGGGGTGCCACAACTTCGGGTTCTCGACGACCATGGTTTGCCGGCATGTGCGGCAGGCGGCCTTGTCCAGTTCGGCATCTTCAACGGCCGCTGCAATCACCCTGCCGGCATCATCGACCAGTTCCTGTTTGACCCGGCATTGGACGGCGCTGTCCCGTTCGTTGGCAAGGTCGGTCTGGACTTCCACGACGGCCTGCGATGCAGCCACTTCCGGAGTGCGCACGAAAACACCGCCTCCGGCCGCCTTGTCGGCGAGGATTTCATCGGTGATGTGCAGCCGGTCCAGCACCTCCACCCACACTTCCCTGTAGAGGCCGCCGAAATAGGTGAAATCAAGCTGGGCCTGCGGCTTTCCGGGAGGCACCTCGGCGTTGTCGGAATTGTCCAGCTTGACCAGTAACGTGTTCGCCTTGCCGAGATCCATTTGGCCGGTGAGGTCAACCGTGAATGGCTGATATCCCCCAAAGTGCGTTGTCAGCTTCTTTCCGTTCAGCGAAACCTCGGCCACCTGCATCGCGCCCTCAAAATGGAGATAGACGTTCCGGTTCTTCCAGCCGTCGTCGGCGGTAAAACGCTTCTGGTACCAGCAGGGTCCCTGGTAGTTTCTGCCGCCGCTGGCATTGAGCGGCTCGAGTCGCACCGAATGCGGAAGACTGACCTGTTGCCAGGCCCTATCACCGTCCGGCGGAACGGCAGCCTCCCGCATGTCCGATGCCGGTCGGAAGAAATCCCAGCCTTGTTTCAGGCTGTACACGTCGCGGCCATCCGCAAACGCAAGGCCGCCCATCGACACGGTCAATGCGGCCAGAATGGCCGCGGCGATCCCACGCAACGCCATGGTGCCGCTTCCGGGGGTGTTCATGATTCATCCTTTCCACGACGACGCCGAAAAACAATCCGCATCTCTTGAAGCCCGTTTGCCATGCGGTGTAGGCAACCAAAACGGTTCAGGCGAGGGCCACTGCACGGCAGTCGCCCTCGCCTGATTCATGTCTTGTGTCGGTACGGCACGCTCCGCTTTGCGGCGCAAAACCGCGGGCGCCCTGCGCCTAGACCTTGACCATGCGCCCGGAGGACGCCGCCTTGTACGCGGCCACGGTGACCTCGGTGGCGCGCAGGCCGTCGATGCCGGTGATGGCCGGGTCGCGCTTTTCGCGGACTGCAGCGACGAAGTCCGCCACCAGACCGTGGTCAGGGTTGTCGCCCCAACCCGCCCAAACGGCGCGGCCGAGCTTGTCGTCAAAGACGGTCAGTTTCTGGTTGAACGCGTCCACGGTCATCACGCCCTTTTCGCCGATGAAGTCCAGGGTCACATCGCCCCAGGTGAAGAAGCTCCCGGGCCGGCTCCAGCTTGCGATGTGGCTGACCTGAACGCCGCCTTCCATCTCCATGTGCACGCTGCCGAGGTCATCGGTCTTGAGCGTGTCCTTGTGGAGCTGGTTGCCCAATTCGCAGTAGACCTTCGTGAATTCTTTTCCCAGCATCCAGCGGAGCAGGTCGGCCACGTGCACCGTGTGGTCCATGGTGGCGCCGCCGCCGCTGAGCGCCTCGTCGGCGAACCAGCCGCCCGGTCCCTGGCCGTGGTTGGTGCAGGTGACCGCGTAGACCTCGCCCAGCGCGCCCGCGTCAATCTGCGCCTTCGCCGCCGCCACCGGCTGCGCGTAGCGGCAGGGGAACGCCGTGCCGAGGCCAACCTTGGCCTTTCTGCAGGCGGCCACAATGGCCTTCGCATCCTCAACCGTCGGGGCCAGCGGCTTCTCGCAGAGAATCCACTTGCCCGCCGCCGCGGCCGCCTCGGCCATGGCGCGGTGTTTGGTGTTTTCAGAGGTGATGATCACGCCCTGCGTGTCCAGCCTCAGAAATGCCGCCAGGTCGGCGACGAAGCGCGTGCCAAACTGTTTGGCCATGGCCCTGCCCCGTTTGGCGTCGTCGTCGTATATCGCCGTCAGTTCCACGTCCGGTAATGCCTTAAGCCCCGCCGCGTAGCCGAAGGCGTGCATGTGCGCGAAACTCATGATGCCGATTTTGATCGTTGACATGGTGGTGTCCTCCCTCACAGCGCAACCGGTTGCCCGGTCTTGGCCGATTTCAACGCCGCCTCCGCCATGGCCACAGCGGCCATCGCGTCCAGCGCCGTCACGCGGGGCGTGCCTGTGCCGTTAAGCCACGCGGTGAAATCCTCCCACTCCATCTGGTAGGGGCTCTTTTCCACCGGGCTCATGGGCACGATCATGTTCGGTCCCGCCGCCACGGCGCGCGGCTGCACCGACAGCGGCGCGTCGGCGCTGTCATACTGAATCATGCCGCCGCTGCAGCAGATTTCCGCCGTCACGCGGAATCCCGACGGCTGCGCCCAGGTGCCGATGACCGTGGCGATGAGACCGTTCTTCATCCGCATGGTCACCTGCGAATAGTCGACCTGCACGGGCTCGGTCCGCATCAGCGCCTGGCAGAAAATGCGTTCCGGTTCACCAAAGGCGTAGCGTACCCAGTCCAGATCGTGGATCATGCAGTCGAAGGTCACGCCGCCGCTCTGGGCGTAGTCGCGAAACCAGCTCCCGGGCGCGCCGGGGTAAATGCCGCCGCGCGAAATCTTGAGCCAGCCTGCCGTGCCCAGTTCGCCCGACTGCGCCTTGGCGCGCATCGCCTCGAACTCGTGGAAATAGCGGACCACGTGGCCGACAAAGAGCTTCACCTTGGCCTTTTCCGCCGCGGCAATCGCCTTCTTGCATTCCGCCGCGCTCAGGCAGAAAGGCTTCTCGCAGAAGATGTGCTTGCCCGCCGCCGCGGCCGCCTGGATCAGGGCCAGGTGCGTCGGGGTCGGCGTGGCGATGGCCACCACGTCCACGCCCTTGGCGGCCACCGCCGCCAGGGGATCGGCGGAGACCTTCGCGCCGAATTTCTCCGCCAGGGCCACCGCCGCCTTGCGCACCGAATCGGCGCACAGCACGATCTTGTGCCCGCAATGGACGGCCATTTGCGCGTGCAGCGCGCCCATGCCGCCGCAGCCGATAATTGCCACGTTCATGCTCAACCCTCCTCGTGGACCGCCGACAACACGCGCCGCAACCCGGCGCACCGGCGGAAACGGAACAAAGCATACCATTTCCAGACCGGCGACGCCATAAGAAGAAAGGACGAAAAGGACGGAAGGGACCAAAGGGACCGGCATTCGTGGCACCCTCAGCGCATCCCGCAACAACGTGAGGCATGCGTTGGGGGTGCTCAGTTTGTGG
>CAIJOU010000467.1 GCA_903822375.1 Candidatus Hydrogenedentota bacterium | reverse complement strand
ATCCGGAAAGGGGCATCGGCATGAACCTGATGCGGGTGTGCATCGGCGCGTCCGACTTCATCGGCGAGCCCTACTACACCTACGATGACCTGCCGGAAGGCGAGACGGACCCGGAACTCACCAAGTTCTCCATTGAGAAAGACCGAGCTTATGTGCTTCCCGCCATCAAGACCGCTCAGAAAAAGAATCCCAGTCTGCTGTTCTTTGGGTCACCGTGGAGTCCCCCTGCGTGGATGAAAACCACTGGAAAACTGGGCACGGGCAGTCTCAAACCGGAATGCTACCCGGCCTTTGCGAAGTATCTCCTTAAGTTCATTCAGGCCTACGGGGTCGAAGGTATTCCCATGCACGCCATGACGGTTCAGAACGAGCCGCACATGGAAAGCAAGGACTATCCGACCACGTATTGGACTGGTGAGCAACAGCGGGATTTCATCCGTGACCACCTGGGCCCGCTCTTCAAGGAAAACAACATAAAGACGAAGATTTGGTGCTGGGACCACAATTGGAACGAGCCCGATTTTCCCCGCGCCATTCTGTCCGACCCGCAGGCCGCCCAGTATGTGGACGGCACGGGCTGGCATCTCTACGAGGGCAAAGTGGGAACCCAGTCGGCGTTCAAGGCGGAATTCCCGAACAAGCACATCTACTTTACGGAAGGTTCCGTGTTTCGTCCCAATGGGGCGATACGCCTGGCCCAGATCCTGCGCAACTGGTCCCGTTCCTACAATGGCTGGGTCATCATGCTCGATGAGCATCAAAAGCCCAATCGTGGTCCGCACGGGGCCAGCGCCACGTGTATCGAAATGTTGGATGACGGGTCGGTCCGGTACAACTTCGACTACTACATGCAGGGCCAGTTCATGAAATACATCCAGCGTGATGCGGTTCGCGTGGAGTCGTCGCTTCCCGACATGCGCACGTTCGGCAATGTGGCTTTTCTGAATCCCGACGGCCGTGTGGTCCTGGTGGTCGCGAACTCGGCCCGTGACTCGCAGCCCTTTGCCGTGAAGTGCGGCAAGAAGATGTTCAAGACCGAATTGCCCGCCGGGACCGTGGCCACCTATATGTGGGAACCGAAGGACTGAAGCGGACGAACCGTCGCAGCAAGAAGGAGTAAACAATGAAAGTCATACACGCCAATCCAACAAGCAAATCCACCGTTAGGCGGTCAGGCCGGGGCTTCCTCGAGATGTATACATCGCCCGTGGGCGACGTGCCTGTGCTGCATGTGGCGGGCACCCCGGAAGAAATGGGCCATCAATACGGCGCCCTGGGGGGAGACAAGATTAAACGCAATGTCCAGCGAATGATCGGCTTGTTCACCGAGGCAGGGGTCCCTGAACCGCTTGTGAACCTCCTGCTCGATAATGCCTGGAAACGCTTGGAGCCGCACACGCCGGAGCGCTATCTGCGAGAGATGGCCGCCATAGCCGAGGGCGCCCAGACTGCGGGACACGCGTTAACGCTGGACGACATGCGCCGCATTACGGCGGTTACCAACTTCGACCTCTACAAACGCGAGGAGCGCATCTTCGAATTCCTGGGGGAAGAAGGCGCGGCGTTGATTGAACAGATGCAGCAGGTCGGCGGGATGTCCTGCACGATGTTCGCGGTATGGGGTTCGCGCACGGTGGACGGAAAGCTCCTGGCCAGTCGGGATCTGGATTGGGTTTCCCAGACAGGGATGCATGAAGACCGGCTTGTGACGGTGCACCGCCCTGACGGGCTGAACGCTTTTGTGACGATGGGCTATGCCGGCGTTATCGGCGGCCTTGCCGGAATGAATGATAAAGGTGTCGCATATTCCGAAATAGGGGCGTTCAGTGTGCGCGAAGAACTGGACGGAACGCCATGGACCCTCATGGTCCGGCAGGTGATGGAAGAGGCTGCGAATCTTGAGGATGGCGTCAGGATCATGCAGGGCGGCAAATATACGCTGGGTTACAACTTCATGCTGGCGGACGGCGACCCGAAGCACTACGGCACGGACATCTTCCGGCCGCGAGCCGCAGTGTTCGAGACAAATTTCGAATGCTGTGAAACGTTCTACGAAGACGATCCCAAGGAACAAGGCGCGTATTGGGCCGACCCGCAGGGGAGTGTGGTCCTTTATGGGCTGCCCATGACGGAAGGGGTTGCCCGCGGTGACATGGCTTATGGCCAGTCCACGCGTGCCTTGCAGGCAGCCGACAACGGCCCTGGCGATCCGGCAAATGACGGTGATCCACGCAAAGGCAGCACGTATGTTGAGTGCCACAAGCCCATGGTCGACATGATCCGCGCCTACGAGTCCGGCGCGGAATATGTGTTTCCGGTGCGCGGGACAAAGGTCATAGAAGCTGGCGCGCCGCGGCAAATAGGTGTTGAAGAGGCGTTGACCATTGCCGCCACCGTGGCGCACAACACGGAAAAGCTGGATGAATGCGACTGGGATGTCATGAGCGTGGTTTATGCGCCGACCGACCTCAATTTCTGGGTTGCGTACGAATCGCTCGACGAGGCCGGGAACTGGAAGAACGCGCCCGATTCAGGCTATGTCCAGTTCAGCCTGCGCGAGCTGTTGGATGCTGGTGTGTGAACCTGTAGGAGGTGACGAAATGTACAAGGCTCCCAAAATCGAATCAGGCGCCGGCATAGCACGGAGTCTTTCCGACCTTCCCGGGCGCGTGCTGGTTGCGACCATGGAAATCCCCTGGGCGCTGTTTGGAGAGCAGTGCCCATGGACGCCGGATCAGGTCTGCATGGTTGAGAACATGGACCTCGCAACACTCGAGGCCCTCAACGCGACCTTGCCGCCATTCGATGTGATCGTGGGCCTCGGCGGCGGCTCCTGCTGCGACACGGCCAAATATCTGGCCTGGAAGCGCGGTGTCCGGATGGTGCTTGTGCCAACGATTATAAGCGTCGATGCGCCATTGACAAACATGGTGGCGGTGCGTGAAGACCATGCCGTCCGTTACGTCGGGGATATTTTCCCGGAAGAAGTGCTGGTGGATTACAGCCTGATCCAGCGCGCGGCGCCGGAACTAAACCGGGCGGGCGCCGCAGACATTGCAAGCATCCATACGGCTCTCTTTGATTGGTGGCTTGCCCATGAGGCCGCGGACGAGGCGTATGATGTCGACGTGGCATGGCTTGCCAAAGAGTGCCTCGACGAGTTGGACCGCAACGCCTCCGAAGTGTACAAGGTGACGCCGAAAGGCATTGACACCATCATCGACTTGTACCGGCGCGAGGTCGAATTCTGCGCCCGCATCAATACCAGCAGGCCAGAAGAGGGTTCAGAACATCTCGTCGCCTACAACCTCGAACATCTCACACACCGGCATTTTGTCCATGGGGACTTGGTCGCTTTGGGCATCTTTTTCATGACACGCCTGCAGAACAACCGCCATGACTGGGCCGTCGATCTCATGGACCGGCTCGGCCTGCGCTACCGGGTTCCCGGCGTCACAAGGCAGGAAATGGAACGCTGCCTCGTCACGCTCAAAGACTCCGTCAAGGAGAAGAAGCTCTTCTTCAGTTGTGTTGACACGCATATCCTCGACGCCGCCTATGTTGGCGAGGCGCTGGATGCACTTTTCGGAAATGATGGGGCCTGATTCCCATGCGATCAGCATGTCTAGTCGGGGCCTGATTAAGCAACAGAAGGCCGTTGGGCGATCAAGGCCATGCGGCCTGGGCAGGATGCGGCAATCAGTACGCAGGAAAGGTTGATAACGGGATGGCGGAAGAAAAGAAGCCGGAATTCTCCTGGATTGAGGGATTATCCATTTGCCTGGCGATGATTGGCGTGCAACTGTCCAGCGAGGTAATGAACCAGTGGGGCACGTACTTCTATTCTCCCTCGGCGGGCGTGGGGCGCACAATATACGTTTCGGTGGGACTGGTCGGCTACATTTTCATCATTGGCACCACCTGGGATGCGTTTAGCAGCCCCCTTATAGGCATGTGGTCGGACCGGACAAAGACGCGCCGGGGTCGCTTTGCTTTTCTATCGCCTGCCGGACGCCGTCGCCCTTTCATCTTCTGGGGCTCCATCCTGATGATATTCACGGCGATTGCCTTCTGGTTTCCCCCTGTGGAAGGAACCTCGTTCACGAACTTCCTGTATGGGACCGTGTTGCTTTGTCTGCATTGGACGATGTTTGGTCTTGCCTTGACGCCGTTGAATGCCTTGGGGCCGGAGATTGCCCGGTCGGAGCAGGCGCGCGTGCGCATCGGCATCTGGACCGCCATTGGCTTGATATTCGGTCTTGCGCTGGCGGCGGCGCTTCCTGGGAAGCTGATAGTATTGCTGGACCCTGCACGCGTTGCGGACACCTACTCCGCCATTGGCTATCGTCGTCTGGCCACGCTATTGGCCCTTGTTTCTTTTGTGCTGTTCCAGTTTCCGGTATGGTTGATCAAAGAGCGGTATGACTCGGAGGCGGTGGCGTCGGAACAATTGCCAACCTTTTCGGGGTTTGTCGAGGCCTTTCGCAACCGATTGTTCCTGATCTACGCCGCTTCCTTTTTTCTTTTCACCGTGGGCTTTCTTGCTGCCCAGCGCGTGTTGCCCTACTGGGTTGAGGTGAGTCTTTCCGGCGATGAGGGCATGGTAACTGAGTTGCTGCTGCCGTTCATCGTAATGGCGGTGGTTTCGGTGGCGGCAGTCTCGTTCATCGCGCGCTTCCTGCACAAGAAATGGGTCGTCTTCCTGGCGTTCTTGATTATTACCACGGGATTGCCGTGCATTTACTTGATTGGCGTTTCACACATTGAGGTGGGCACGAAACAACTGCTGGCCAAGATCTTGTTCGGCTACTGCGGAATCGGACAGGGTTTTATGTACGCAATGATGACGCCGATGATAGGCGAGATTATCGATTATGATGAAGCGTGCTCCGGACAGCGCCGCGAGGCACTATACAATGGACTGAGCGGTTTCGTGTGGAAAGCCTCCATGGGCGGTTCCGTGTTCATCGCCACGCAGTCAATGAACTTCTTCGGGAATTCCCCCGGAAAAGCACTTGGCGTGCTTCTCGTCGGGCCAATTGCCGGACTGTTCGGTTTATTGGGAATGATAGCCATCGTTTTCTATCCCGTGCTTAACGTTGTTCAGAAGGAGCACGAGAACTCTCCGGCAGAAGTACCTCAGGATGTGTAAACGCAACTTCCAAACAGACCCTATGAGGACGCTAAGCTCATGAGATGCCTTTCAAAACGCGCTGTCAAACGCCTCCTTTTCTCACTGCTCGCCGTCGCCGCGGTACTTGCAATAGGTTTTGTGGTTATTGTCGGTCCTTGGCCAGCATATGACGATTCGCACTATGCCGTCAGCAAATATTTTGCCCAGACAATGCACCGTATCGATGAGCATCTGGCACTGACGGAACTGACGGACAATCCGGGACGGCTTCAGGCCGGATGGGCCGAACGTGACATGACTCCACCCGTTGGCACCCCGCTCGCCGGTTATTCGTGGCGTCCAAACGGGAAACGCTGTACTGCCATTCACGACCCTGTGTTCGCCCGCGCAATTGTGTTGAACGACGGGCATGACACGGTGGCGCTGGTGGGCTCGGACTTGCTGATGACGACCCCGAATATTGCGCAAAAAGTGTGGGCGGAGGTGGCGGCGCAGACGCCGCTTACCAGTGACACTATTCTTTTCACGACCAGCCATTCCCATTCGAGTCCGGGCGGGTTTGCTCCCGGTTTGCTGCCTGAATACAGCTACGGAAAATATGCCCCGACGGTGGAACAGCAGATCGCGTCCGCCATCTCCGGTGCCGTCATCGATGCGTACAAGGCGATGAAGCCGGCGAGCATTGCGCATGGCTGTGCGGAAGGACCGGAGTTCATTGAAAACCGCACAGGCATGCCGGGAAAGGATGCCACCCTGCGGTTCCTGGTGATCAAGAACGACTACGGGCAGCGCTGCTATGCCGTCCGCTATTCGGCGCATCCCACTGTGCTGCCGGGAAACTCGCTGGAACTCTCGGCGGAGTATCCCGGCGCCCTATGCAAACGCATCAAGGAAAAGACCGGGGCGACGGCGGTGTTTCTGGGGGGCGCCGTGGGCGCCATGAAACCAGTCCCGCCGGCCGGTAACACGCCCATGGAAAGCATGGAACGGATGGGCGAGTCCTTGGCGGACCGCGTCCTTGCCTGCACCGACAAACTCACGTTTGCAACCAACGTCGACATCGCCGCCGTTGGCGCGTCCGTCGACATGCCGCCGATGCAGGTCCGCCTTTTTTCACCCAACTGGCGCATGTCTCCCTACTTAGCCTACGTCGTCGGGTTGCCACCCGAGGGATGGATCCAGGCTGTTCGCGTGGGTGACATCATCTTCATGGGGTTGCCCTATGACACGGGGGGTGCCCTCGCCCAAGAGTGGGCCGGGGACGCCCAGAAGAAAGGGGTCGATCTTTGGGTCAGCAGCCACTGCATAGACTACTGTGGTTACCTCTCGCCGGACAGCTATTATCTCAACACACCGAGTGTTTATGACCAAGAATACGAGTGGCGCACCATGAACTGGTTCGGCCCAAACCAGGAAGCAATGTATCGCGATATCAAAGACCATATCCTTAATGCGTTCGTCCACAAATCAAACTGAAAGGGCAGGGGCGTTGATGTTTACGATTTGTAGGGCCTTGTTCTTGACAGCGCTACTCGCGGCAATGGCAGTGCCCATTCTTGCGGCTGAACCGCAGACACTGACCATCGTGACTCCAGACAAGAAAAGCTTACCCACAACCAGTACGGAATGAACAGGCCGCCGCCACTTTGGATACCCAATCCACAGAATAGGATGCCTCAATTATGATTCACTACGCTAGATTGGCTCGCTTATTTGCTCGAAGAATTCTTCCATGTCGCCAAAGCGTACCACCCGGAACTCCTCGCCCAGACGGCCTTCGCCTAAACTGTGCGCTGCAGCGATCGCCGAACTCTGGGCGTGCAGAAATCCCATAACTAACGGGGTGAGATCGCCCTCCATGGCCGCATCAAGCAGGGGCGCACGCCGCCCCCATGCCCTCAATTGCAGGCGAAACTGATTGACGGTATTCCGCATCATTGTCTTGTGCGCGGCGAGCGCCGCGACGCGCTTCGGAAAGTAGTCCGTGATGTCTTCAGCACGGTTCGGGTTGGATACGGGACGACCGAAGTACCACCGTTCGCAAACCGAAAATGGTTCAAGACCTTCCTTGAAGTGTTCTGGATGGTGTAAATCAAAACACGACACCCAGAAGGCTTCCTCAACTACCTGAGCAACGCGAATGTGGTCCAAATTTGCCTCGTTTTGACCGAACGGATCAAAGGTGAAGACGGCATAGGGTTTGTACTTCCTCAACAAATAGACCACGCGCTCACGCAACACTGTCTCTGAGACATCCGCCAAGGTATCGGTTGGAAATCCCAATTCCACGATCTCGCCGATATCCAGGGCTTGCGCCGCCGCATGAAGTTCCTCGGTGTTCCGCTGAATGGTCTCCTCGACTGTCAATCCCACGGAATCCTTCGCATCGTCGGTAATGCGAACCAGAACGACGTTCCAGCCTCCTGCTGCCAATTTTGCCAATGTCCCGCCGCAGAACGCCGCCGCGTCATCGGCATGCGGACTGAACATGAGAACCGTCTTCACATTGGGCGCTCCTTATTCCCTGTGTATTGCCATCAACAAAACTATTCTTGGAAGGTTCCATTGAGCCGCTGAACCATCTCCATGGCTGCTTTGTGAACGGCTGGCGCCACTTCAGGACCTCCTGAATTCTCTTCGCCATACTGATCGCTGTTATCGTGGGTCCAGGGCGCCTTGGCGTCCCATTGGCTCTTGGGAATGATGTAGCCGACCTCGTCGTTGCACAGGCCCAAGATGGGCGCCTGCTTCGCAAACTTAAGCTGCTCCTTCTGAAATGGCGGCACTTCCAGCGGCGCGATGTTAAAATCACGTCCGGGCCGCGCTTCCACGCCGCCAACCGCAATTTCGGGATAGATTTCGCCGGGCACAGTGACAATCATCACATCGCCGATGCGGATGGCGTCCACCTCAGTCTTTGCATAACCGCCCCAGAAATAACCCTGGTGCAGCAGGCCCAGCATGATCCCGTATTTGAAGAGGGGATTGTCCATTTTGGCCTTGACTGTTTCGGCGGCTACGGCGACAAGGGGTTTCTCATTTTTCCACACGCCGGGACCGCGCAGGGTGTTGGCGGCAAGGATGGCGACGTTGTAGCCGAGATGTTCGGCCTTTTCAAAGGAATCCTCATGGAACCCGGCGCCGCCGGCCCGGTTGGGCACGGTTACGCCAAGTTGTGTGGCCAAGCCGCCCACCATGCCCTGGTAATACACGCAGATACCGCCGAAGCCCTTCACGCCCTGCGGCTCCGGCACGCCTTTCTCCAGGCCTTCACGGATATAGTGGACAAAGTCCGAGGTGAGCAGGGGGTTGTCTCCGCCCAGTGATTCGGGGTGATTGCCCCAGTTTACAAAGGTCGCAATGGTCTCGTCAGGCGCGTTGGGCTTTGTGAAGCGCCAGAGATACATGTTCGGGTCGAGAGCAATGGGCTTGCGCGAGTCGCGCACAAACCCCTCCTCTGGCACCTTGACCGTGGCACAGTACATGTCAGCCGTCTGCAAACCCGACACGGCTTCCTCGACAGCTTCCTTGGCCATCTTCTTTATCTTGGTGATGTAGCGGGTGTCATAACCGAACATCGGCAGGCCGCTCCAGTTGCCCATCGTGTCGGGCACCTCATGGCAGTGGGTGGAAGAAAGCACCACATGGTCAATCTTGAACGCGGGATTGATCGATTTCCGGATGGCGATCACGTCATTGTTGAAGATGCCGATGGCGTCCACGCTGAGCATCACCACGGTGACACCGTTGTTCTTCACGGCAATGGCGCGCACCCACTGCGGATCATGCACGCCCTTCGCGGGACGATCACAGCCAAAGCCGGCAATCCATACTGGGTCGAACTTGCCGTTGTGGTTTGTGTCCACGTAGGAGTCACCCGACTGCTTGGCCTTTTCCAGGTCAATGAACTTCCCAAAATGGTTGACGATCCGGAAGAGCGCTTTCTGCCAGCCCGTACCCGCGTCAGTCAGCAAATCATACTTGTTGTTGTTATTGCCGTCTGTCCAGCTGTCATATTCCGCAAGATTGGCGGTAATCTCCCGTTTGGCCACGCCCGCCATGAGTTGGCCCGGCGCTTCGGCCGGTTTCCCGCCATTCGGCAGCATCAGGTTAACCGAATAGCTGTCATAGGGTCCCCGGCGCAATGAGAATGTCCAAAATACCAGTAGAATGAGCACTAGCAGGATGCCTGTGAGGGTTTTGTGCCTCCGAATAAAGCCATCTGATGCAAGAACATTCATGGACATGACTTCTATAGCTCCTTGGTATTCGTCAATTTACAATCTGTCAAGATCACCTGATAAGCATCCGCAAGGTGGTCTGGGTTGACGATAGGCAGACACAAACCGCGACGCACAACCGGCGCAATACACACCCATGGTTGAAGTATAGTCAATCGCCGCTTATTCTTTCCATCAACATTCGCATGCTTTGCCACACAGTGCCAGTGATGCGCGGGTTTGAGTGCGCGATGTTGAAAGACGACTTCCCCAGTTGAGTTCCGCGAACGCGCAAACGGCAGTATTGGGTGTCGGAAACCGGACTTGCTCACGCGGGCCCCGTTGTCCGGTCGGCCTGGCATGTCTTGAAACCGTTCTTGCGGAGAATGTCCTTCAAATCGGGAACGGGCAGCGAACGCGGCATTTGCTGCCTGTTGACGGCAAGCGCCGCCGCCGTGCCTGCGACCTCTCCGGATTCGAATGCATTTTCCATCCGCCGAAAACCGGAGTTCATCAGGTGGTCGCAGGAAGTGCACCGACCGGCGGTGAGCACCGAATCAAGTCCCTTGGGCAGGAACACGCCGTAGGGCACGTCAACGAAACCCCCGTTTCCGCCGGTGTCGTACTTTTGCTTGTCGTGGCTGTCAAACTGGACGCGGCAGGTTTGCACGGAATCGGGGAACTCTCGTCCTTTCGCACCGTCATCGGTGTTCAGCATGTAGTCGCCAACAATTATCCTCGACTCGCGCACGCCCGCCTGGCATGCGGTCTCAATGATTGTTGACTCTTCGAAACCCGAAACGTTTTCTTTCAGGAATCGCCAGACAGCCCACGCCTGCTTTCGCAGGGCGACTTCCGCCTTGGAAAGATCGTCAGCATTCGTTCCCTTCAGGTCGTATATGCGCGTCGTGTTGATGGAAAGCTCATGGGGCCGGATTGAACTGCAGTTGAAATAGGTGTCTTTCGGCAGGTCCGGATACCGGTCCCGGAACTGATCGAAAAGGCGGTCCAGGCGGCTGTCAAAGTAGAATGCCTTGCCCCAGCCTTTGCCGCCACCCTCCCTGACCTCCCGCACGAGTCTTTCTAGATTCAGTTCCGCCGGTTGGTTTTGCGCCCAGTTGGCAAACCGGTCGAAATCCACGTAGCCGACCCGGAAGCGAAGGGACATTGCCTGAGTCTCTCCCTCAACGCCCATGTTGAACTTCGCCCCGGCATGGAAACAAAGATCGCCATCCCCGGAAGCGTCGACGAAACACTTGGCCCCGAACACCCTTCTCCCGGATTTGCTCTCCGTGACAACCGCCGACACACGGTTGCCGTCCATTACAACACCGGTGATGAAGTGATGCAAGTACATTCGGACTTTCTGTTCTTCAGCCATTGTCTGAAAGAGTATCTTGACAGCTTCCGGCTCGATGTGGCTGCCCTCCTTCAGGGGCGAAGGACCCACACCAAAACTCTCGACCATGTTTGCAAACTTGGTTAGAATCCCGGAATGATGCTCCTGAAGCCCGTGCCAACACGGCATGATTGAGAAGGCGGCATTGCCTCCCAAGAAACCGTACCGTTCCACCATGGCCACCCTGGCGCCTGCACGTGCAGCCGCCACTGCGGCAGGGAGGCCGGACGTCCCTCCTCCGCACACGATAACGTCATAATCGGCATCCATGGGAGCGGACTGGGCCGCTTGGATCGGCTGCCCGCACTCAACAAGCCAAGTGCCTGCCGCGACCGTACCGCCAATGAAGTGCCTACGCGAGAACACCTGTCCACCTAAAGCTAGCTCTTGGACAGATGACGATTTCTTGCGAACCTGATGCATGCGATAACTCTACACACCGTTTTGACGAGAATCAATGACGTTGCCCAAATGACGTAAGCAAGGGATACAACATTGCTGGCGAAATCCTGTCATTCCCGAGAATTCGTACTTGTTGGTTTATAAGAATTTACGAAGGATCGCGTATGGTGAAGAAATTCAAACGATGCTCAATGCCGTGTAAGGCAGGCCGTTGAAGGTCGATTGTTGACCTTGTTTTCGATCGTGATTTCCCGCTTTCGTGCGCGACGGGTCGTGTTCTTGCCATTGAACGTGTGATGCAGACACACTTCGCTTGCGAAACAGCATGCACGGGGGGAGTTGTTCAGGCGGCTTGGCGGTAGTAGTAGCGGAGCATGCCGCCGAGGCAATTACGACAGGCTATGTTCCCATCGGTTCAGCCAACTTCTTCGCCCGGCTCGATGAGATTGTTGCCGAGTCCTTGATGGTTACGTTCGTCGTGATAATGGGCTTCGAACTGCGTGAGGCGCGGCGTAGCGATTTCTCTCCGAAGAAGATCATTCGGTTGAGGCATTCTGATTTCATGGACCTCATGTATCGCTCAAGATTGGCATTCAAATTCGGACTGTGGGGCGGCAGCAAAACGGCTTTCGTCTCTGAGCCTTCGATCACGCCACGAAACGCGAGGAAGTCGGTGTCTCGGTCGACCGGCGCATATCGACTATCGCGAAGAAATCCATTGCAGCAGTCGGTCAAGTTTCTCGCGATTTGCTGTACCCACGCAGCATTCGGATTGGGGGTGACGCCAGCGATCTTGATACGACGTGTGGATATTCGCATGGCGACCAGAATGTAGAACGTGACCAAGCCGCCCCGCGTCCATACTTCGACAGATACTTAGGGCTGGCCGAATGCTGTGGTAACGGGCTGGCCATCCCATTCCTCCGGAATCGGAATATGCAAAAGCCACAGCGCAGTCGCCGCGGTGTCAAATGTTGTGATCGGCGCAGTGATTGCAAAGCCTTTCTTGACGCCCTTGCCCCAGACGATCCAGGGAATGGTCATATCTTCGGGCGCCCTGCTCCCATGAGTCTTGTCATGGCCACCGTGGTCGGCCGTCATAATCATCACGCTGTCATCGGCAATGCCGGCCGATTCTATAGCGCTTTTCACATATCCAAGTGCCCGATCGCCTTCGGCAAGGGCTGCCATCTGTTCCGGTGAACACCACCCGTATTCGTGTCCCGTTCCGTCCGGGTCGGCTAAATGGACAAAGCATAGCTGAGGCCTTTTCTCCGCGATGTGCCTGGCGGCCGCCTCTGCGACCGAAGTCTCGGAATATGCTGGGAACTCAAAACGGTCGACCGTGCCGGGCAGGTTGAGGTGCCTGAATTTCTCTTTGCCCACGAACATGGCAGTGCTAAAACCATGCTCTTTTGCAAGGCTAAACACGGTGGGGACAGTCACAAGCCCTTTCTTCGGGATCCAGTCGTTCCAGTCAATTTTGTGTTTTTCTGGACCGACACCGGTCAGCATGGATGTGTGGGAAATGAGCGTGACGCTGGGGAAGACGGTTTGCGCACTCCAACTTGCCGCCCCCTCCGCAATCATTACGGTCAGCACGGGCATCTCGGTTTTTTGCATCACGTCGGGTCTGGCACCGTCGAAGCTGACAATGAACACATGACGAACCTCGGGAGCGGAAGCGCCCGACGCAGTGCAGAAAACAAGCAAGAGAGAGCTTAAGCCAAATAGCACGCTGCGAATCATCAGAAGGGGCCTTTCCATCCAAATCGGACCGTTGTCCGTTTCCGGGTGCATTTGCGGACAATGCAGATGCTTTGACGATTTATAGCACGGTCCTGTTAGAGAATGATGGGGCTTACTTGCCGCCGACCATCGCATCCTTTAGCTGATCCGGCCATTGAGCAAGAATGCCGGCCACTGGCGCGTAATGATGTCGATGCAGTCGCCCGGGGAGCGCTACTTGTTCAGTTCCACAAAATCGAACAGGCGGTTGTCGAGATCATACGCCTCTATGCGCAGGGTCTTCCCGTTCACTGTCACATAACAGTAATGGTGCCCGCTGTAGACTTTGGCCGAGAGGGGTGTGCGCACGGGGGCCGCCTTTTCCAGCCCACCACCGCCGCCACCCGTAATCATATACAGGACGCCCTTCTTTGCCGATACCGGCTTGCCGTCGCGCAGCGGCCAGGTGCGCTCGTAGGAGTGGATGTGTCCCGACCACACGACATCGACCCGGTGCTTTTCGCAGAGCGGGATGATCGCGCGCGGGTTGGTGTCTCCCATTTGTGACGGCCCCTTGTAGGTGTCGCCATAGTCGTCCTCGTCCGAGGAGTACGGCGGACGATGGTGCATGACGATTTTCCAAGTGGCTTTGGACTTCCCGAGCGCCTTGTCGAGCCACTCGTAGGTCTCGGAACCCGTCCGGAGCGGCTTTTGTGAGTCCAGCATGAACACGGCCAGATTGCCGTAGTCGAACTCAAAGAAGTACTTCGGTTCCGGGGCGGAGAAGT
>CAIJOU010000466.1 GCA_903822375.1 Candidatus Hydrogenedentota bacterium | reverse complement strand
GGACCAGTTGAATCTGCTGTAGTGACAGGTTGGCCACCATAAGGTGGCTCCCAAACGGCGGGGCCGCGTTAGCGACCACGCATAGCCGCTTTGAGCGGCTCACAACATTAAAGCCCCCGGCTTTGCCGGGGGATACTTACTTAGCGGGTCTCCCCGGAAAGAAAGAGCTGTTCCAGCTCTTCGGGGGTATGCACGGCCCGCCAGGGTTTACCCAGGAGAAGTCGCGGTTCGGCGTGCCAGCCCCAGGTGACGGCGACGGGCAGGGCGCGCGCGCGGCGTGCCTCGGTCATGTCGCCGCGCGTGTCGCCGATGTAGTAGGGGGTGCGGCGCGGTTCGCGTTTGCGTGCGGCGCGGATCTTCTTGACCTTGCTGGGTTCGATGTCGGAACCGATAACATCGCGCACGCCCGTCACGCCGTAGCGTTCCAGAAAACCCCGCACGACGGCGGTGTCGTTGGACGTGATGATGTAGAGGGGATGCCGCGCGGCAAGCCGGGACATGGTTTCGGGCATGCCGGGGAAGGGGGAGACGCTTTCCGCAACGGCCCGGATGCGCGGGGCAAAGCGCACCGCCATTTCACGCAGGCGGCTCACGGGGAATCCGATACGAACAAGCTGCACGAACACATTGCCGTCGAACAGGGCCAACAGTGACTCCATCGAGCTGATGCGGTCAAAACCCATTTCGGTGCACACGCCGGTGAAGGCGTCGAAGTAGGCGTCCAGGCTGTCGGCGACAACGCCGTCGAAATCGAAGAGCAACACCGGACCTTCTTTGGGGCGCCGAAAGAGTTGCGCCACCGGCTTGAGCAGGCGCAGCGGGCTCATTTCTTGACGATCTCGCCCAAGGCGTGCACCAGCGCCCCGCATTGTTCATCGGTGCCGACGGTGATGCGAAGCGCGCTTTCGAGCCCCCGCAGTGCGAAGTAGCGGACGTAGATGCCGCGGGTCTTAAGCCTCTCGAAGATCTCACGTGCCGTGGGGGTGCCGTTCCAGCGCGCCAGCAGGAAGTTGCTCTGCGATTCCGGGATGTCAAATCCCAGCGCGGTCAGCTCGGCGAAGAGGCGCCCGCGCGTGGCGCGCACGCGCTCGACATTCCCGCGCATATAGTCGTAGTCCTGGACGGCGGCGAGCGCGGCCGCCTCGCTGAAGGCGCTCATATTATAGGAGTCCTTCATCTTCATGAACTCGTTGATGATTTCAGGTCGCGCGACGGCGATGCCTATGCGCATGCCCGCCAGGCTGAAGGACTTGGAAAAGGTGCGCATGACCACGGCATTCCCGAAACGTTCCGGGAAATCCATGCAGTGGTCGTCACCGAAGTCGACATAGGCCTCGTCGATGACCACAATGCCGGGGAAACTCCGGCAAAGCCGCTCGACCTCGGCACGCGGCACGCTTACCCCGCTCGGTGCGTTGGGCCGGGCGAGCAGGCACAGCTTCGCCGGGGTGGTGTGGAAGGCCTCGGGCAACTGGAAACACCCGTCCAAATCGACGGAGACCATCTCACAGCCGTGCAGTTTGCAGAGCACGTCATAGAGCGAATAGGTCGGGTAGGGTGCAAGAACCTTCTCGTCCGGGTCGACGAAGGTGCGGATGGCCAGCGAGAGCAGTTCGTCCATGCCGTTCCCGGCGATGATCCAGTCTGCGCCGGGCAGGCCATGGCGTTTCGCGCATTCCCGCCGGAAAGCGGAGGCCGTGGGGTCCGGATAACGGCGCATCGCCTCGGTACCGAGGGCGTGCAGTGCCTCGACCACCCGCGGCGACGGGGGATAGGGATTCTCGTTGGTGTTGAGCTTGATGACATTCAGGTCGGTCGGCTGTTCGCCCGGCACGTAGCCCGCCACCGGTTCCAAGATTTTTCGTCCGTACTTCATCGGAAATCCTCCTGCACGCGCACGGCCACCGAACGGGCGTGCGCCTGCAGGCCCTCCAGTGTCGCGAGTTCAATGATGTCCTCCGCCTGCTCTCGGAGCCGCTGGCGGGTGTAATAGAGCACGCTGGTCACCTTGCGAAAGTCTTCGGCCGTGAGCGGCGACGAAAAGCGCGCACGCCGCATTGTCGGCAGGATGTGGTTCGGCCCGGCGTAATAGTCGCCCACCGCGACGGGGGTCATGGGTCCGAGCATAATGGCGCCGGCGTTCACAATCTTCGAGGCGACCCGGGTCGGAATCTTGACCTGGATGCTCAGGTGCTCCGGCGCGATGAGGTTGGTCAGGTCGATGGCCTCCTCCATGGAACGCACCACCATGATTGCGCCGCAGGATTCGAGCGACTGGCGCACGATGGCCGCGCGTTCCAACGCAGGCGCCTGCCCGGCGATATACTCCGTCACGGCGTCGGCCAATTGCGCCGAGGTCGTGATGAGCACGGGCATGGCCTCTTCGTCGTGCTCGGCCTGGGCGAGCAGTTCATAGGCCACGAAACGCGGGTCGGCGTCGGCGTCGGCGATGACCACCACCTCGGAGGGGCCCGCCTCGCTGTCGATGTCCACCGCCTGCCGCACAAGGGCTTTGGCGGCCGTCACATAGAAATTGCCCGGTCCCGTGATTTTGCAGACGGCCGGTATGGTGGCGGTGCCGTAGGCCAGCGCGGCCACGGCCTGGGCGCCGCCCACGCGGAACACCCGCGTCGCGCCGGCAATGCGCGCGGCGGCGAGCACGCCGGGGTGAATGTCGCCGTTGTACGTCGGCGGCGAGACCATGATGATTTCTTTGACGCCGGCCACGCGGGCCGGAGCGATGTTCATGAGCACGGACGAGGGGTAGAACGCCTTGCCGCCGGGCACATACACGCCGGCGCTTTCGATGGGCGTGATGCGCTGGCCGATTACGGTGCCGTCCTCAAAGGTGTCCTCCCAGGACTCGCGGAGGTGCTTCCCGTGGAAACTGCGGATATTGTCATGTGCCCGCTGCAGCATGGCCAGCAGCTTCGGTTCAAGGGAGGCCGCGGCCTGGTCCATTTCCTCGGGGGTAACCTCAAATCGCGACGGATCAAGCCGCACGCCGTCAAAGCGCTCGGTAAGTTCCGCGACCGCCGCATCGCCCTCGCGGCGCACCGCGTCGACGATGGCGCGGACGCTCGCGATGCGCGGCGCATCTCCGGCCTCGCCTGTGAGGGCGCGTTCAACGATTGCGGCGCGCAGCATTTTGAGCGCGTCGTCGTCGGTGATGTCATATCGTTTTATCTGCACTGCCTCATCCTCCACTGCTTCAACGTTGAGAACTCCGTTCTCAACAATCAGATCTCAAGTCTCAAATCTGATATTTCAGTCTTCAGATTGTTCGTTTGGCTCTCGTTTCTTGTCTTACGCCTTCAATTCCTAATTCCCAATTCCCAATTCTTAATTACTCGCGCACCCGTTCGATGTCGGCGCCCAGACTGGCAAGCCGTTCCTCGATGCGTTCATAGCCCCGGTCAATGTGGTACACACGGGCCACCGCGGTCTCACCGCGTTCGGCCATCAGGCCTGCGATAACCAGCGCCGCGCTGGCGCGCAGGTCCGATGCCATGACGGGCGCGCCGGACAGGCGCTCGACGCCGCGCACAATCGCGGTGTTTCCGTCCAGGTCTATGTCGGCACCCATGCGGATCAATTCGGCCACCTGCATGAAACGGTTCTCGAACACATTCTCTTTTATGATGCTCGTTCCCTGGGCGCAGGTGAGCAGGGCCATCATCTGGGCCTGCAGGTCCGTGGCAAATCCCGGGAAGGGATGCGTCGTGATGTCCGTGGCGTGCAGACCGTTGAGCGCCCTGGCGCGTATGCGGCCGCCGGACACCTCAATTTCCGCGCCGACTTCCCGAAGTTTTCTCAAGAAGGTGGGTAGATGGTCCGCGTTGGCGTTGAGCACGGTCACGTCGCCGTGCGTGGCCACGCCGGCGGCGAGAAAGGTGCCCGCCTCAATGCGGTCGGCCACCACCACATGCTCCGTGCCACCGAGGGCGTCCACGCCCACGACGGTAATCATGTCCGAGCCCGCGCCGGAAATGCGCGCACCCAGACCGTTGAGAAACTTTCCGAGGTCTTCAATTTCGGGCTCACGGGCCACATTGGTGAGACGGGTGAGGCCTTCGGCGCGGCAGGCGGCCATCATCAGCGTTTCGGTCGCGCCGACGCTGGGGAAGTCGAGCGCGAAATTCGCGCCCTTGAGCCTGCCCTCGGCCACCACGTACCCCTCGTCGAGCGTTATGGTTGCGCCCATGGCCTCAAGACCCTTGAGGTGGATGTCCACGGGCCGGGTGCCGATGGCGCAGCCGCCGGGCAGCGATACGCGCGCCCTGCCAAAGCGGGCAAGGAGCGGGCCGAGCACGAAGAAGGAGGCGCGCATCTTGCGTACGAGGTCATAGGGGGCGTACGGTTCGACGATACCCGACGCGTCGAGCGTCATATAGCGGCCCGTAAACTCGATGGACATGCCCATGTGCGAGAGCAGCTTGTCCATGGAGAAGACATCGTGCAGGCAGGGAACGTTGTGCAGCGTGCACGGCGCTTCGGCCAGGATGGCCGCGGCCATCAGCGGCAGGGTGGCGTTCTTCGCGCCCCGCACCTGCACGGCACCGCGCAGGGGTTTGCCTCCGCGTATCAATATTTTGTCCATGCTTGCATCCTCTTTGTCGGCGGCCGCGATGGCCGCCCCGACGGACCTCAAAAAACAAAGGCCCAAAGCCTTGTCAGCCTTGGGCCTGAAACCGTAGTCAGCGTTAAATCACTGGGCCGCGTTTGCAGGCGCAGGCTCCGTGGTATGCTGCTCCGCCGGTGCTGCCGGCGCCGCCGGGGCTTCGGCCGGAGCAGATGTGGCCGCCGGTGCCGCCTCCGCGGGTGCGGCTGTCGCCGCCGGGGCTGCCTCTACAGGCGCGGCCGCGGGTGTCGCGGCTTCTGCCGGAACGGCAGGCGCCGCAGCATTGGCGTCAGCGGGAACCGCGGGAGTCGCCGCGGGCGCTTCGCCTTCCTTCGCCGCGGCCTCGCCCTCAAAAAGGCCCTGCAGGGACTGCGCGGGCTTGGCGTTCTCGTCCACCAGGGCCGGGGCGGCACTCTTGCCAACCCGTCCGGACAGCATCGACATCACCAATGCCAGCGACATGAACATGATTGCCGCGATGTAGGTAATCCTCTGGGGCAGGCTCTTGGAGGAGCGCGGCCCAAAGATGGCCTCGCTGCCGCCGCCGACGCCGAACGCGCCGGCGAAACCGACGCCCTTGCCCTTTTGCAGCAGCACGATGACGATCAGGCCGACGCAGGCCGGCACGTACAGAATCAGAATCAGCCACCACAGTGTTGTCAGACTGAATATCGCAGAGAGCATGTCTTGCACTTTCCTTTGGTCAGAACGTTCAGCAGCCAGCCTTGATAATGGCCGCAAAACTGTCGGCCTTCAGCGCGGCGCCACCCACCAGGAATCCGTCCACATTCGGCTTGGCCAGCAGTTCCGCGGCGTTGTCCGCCTTCACGCTGCCGCCGTACTGGATCCGTATCGCCTCAGCGGCGTCCGCGCCGAACATGTCGCGCACAAGGGCGCGCGTAAACACATGCACTTCCTCGGCCTGTTCGGGCGAGGCGGTCTCGCCGGTGCCGATGGCCCACACGGGCTCATAGGCCAGCACCACATTCGCCAGATCGGCCGAACTGAGGCCCTTGAGGCCCTCGACCACCTGCCGCTTGATTACGTCTTCCATCTTGCCGCTCTTGCGCTCTTCGAGCAGCTCGCCGATGCAGAACATGACTTTCAGGCCGCTGGCAAGGGCAAAACGGAGTTTCTCATTCAGCAGCGTGTCAGTGTCGCCGAAGATGTGGCGGCGTTCGCTGTGCCCTATGATGGTCCACGTGCAGCCGGCATCGGCCAGCATCTGCGGGGAAATGGCGGCCGTATAGGCGCCGCTTTCCTTCACATAGGCATCCTGGCCGCCCACGGCGATGTTCGAGCCGGCCAGGGCTTTCGCCACGCTGTACAGCGAGACGTAGGTCGGGCAGACCACAATCTCGACCGCCGCGGCATCGGCCACAAGGGGCTTGAGCGCTTCGGCCAGCGCTACCGCCTCGGCCACCTTCAGGTTCATTTTCCAGTTGCCGGCAATAATCGGCTTCCTCACGATACTACCTCTCTGTCGCGCGCCTGTCGCGCCCGCTTGTTACAAGACAAACCCGCCGGTCCGTGCCGAACCGGGGAGTTCCTGTGCTTCGACCCCGTTCCTTCCTGATATGCACGGACAAAAAACCACCACCAGAACGGGGACAACTAGGCGGCAAGGTTAGCACAAGAACCCCGGTTAAAACAACTTATATCGGACCACGGCGGCACCCTGGGCGGCCTTTGGAGGGGCCAAATTCGGCCAATCACCGGTGGCTGAGGACTATTCCCGGACACTTTCACAAAGATGCACCGGACCTGCGAGTATAGTATTATTGTGGCACCGGTGCGGTGTCCTGCTGACGGACTGCTGCTGGGCGGGAGTGCCACTGACGGGAGCATGGGCATGGCGGCCGGTACACAGGAACCAGCAGGGGTTAACCATGACTGACAAGGTCCACTCGACCCGTTCTCTCGACATCACAGATCAACTCGCGCGACGGATCACGTCCGGCAAGTATGCCGTGGGTTCCAAACTTCCCACCGAACGCGCGCTGGCCGAGGAATTCGGGGTGGCGCGGCATGTGGTGCGCGAGGCGCTCAAGCGGATAGAGGCGCTCGGGCTCGTTCGCATCCGCCAGGGCTCCGGTATCTACGTTCAGCAGATAAACTTCGGCGCGGGGGCAGAACTTTTCGAGTTGCTGCTGCGCACGGACGACGGTGGCATCAATTTTGAGTATCTCAAAGACGTGCAGGAGTTCCGCAGCCACATGGTGCGGGCCATCGTCCAATTGGCGGTGATCCGGCGCGACGAATCTGAGCTTGCGGAGCTGCGCACGCTGGTCAAGTCGCTGCTTGCGTCTGATACCGCGAATTCCGAGCGTGAGAAGGTCTCCGAGCGGCTCTTCGAGGTGGTCGCGGTGGCCACGCATAATGGCGTGTATAAACTGGTTTTCCACACCATGGGCCGGGTATTCATGAAACTGCGGCACATGTTCGACCTTCCCCTGCTTAACGAAGAGGAGGGCAGCCATATCCTGGCCGGACTGTTGGAGTCTTTTGAACGGCGCGACGTGGTGCGGGCCGACCTGCTGGCCTGCCGCTATCTCAACGCCATGGACCAAATGCTGACCATGCTGGCGCGGGGTCAGGGTCTCGGACAGATGTCCGGAATGGTCACCAAGGACGGTGGAACACCAGTGGCGAGTACAGATTCATGATGAAGCAGACGGATGTCCGCCCATTTGCGGCGCGTCTCCATTTCCTTCCCGTGCAAACGCGGGTGCCACTCAAATTTGGTCCTGAAACTCTTACCAGCGTGACCTGTGCAAGGGTGTGTCTGGGAGTTCGCGCGCGGGACGGCCGCACGGCCGAAGGGTGGGGCGAGACACCGCTCAGCGTCCAGTGGGTATGGCCCGCCGAGCTTTCCTATGAATTGCGCCATCAGGCGCTCCGGGACTTCTGTGCGGTGCTGTGCCGCGCGTGGGCAGGCTACGACTGTTTCGGCCATCCCATGGAAGTGGGCCATGCCTTTCAGGAAACGGAACTGCTCACCCTGTGGAAATCCTTCAACGCGGACCGTATGGGTTGCGAGATGCCCTGGCTGGCCGCGCTGGTCTGTTGTTCGGCCTTTGACATCGCCCTGCACGATGCCTACGGCCAACTGCACAATATACCCGTCTACCAGACCTACAATGCTGAATGGATGAACGCGGACCTGGCGCATTATCTGATGCCCGCTGAACGGGCCGATGTGCAGTTTGCGGGACGTTATCCCGCCGACTGCCTGGTCATGCCGCGCAGGGAGATTCTTCCCGCCTGGCATTTGGTCGGCGGCAAGGATTGGATTGAGCCCGGAGAAAAGGATGGCACCGAGCCGGAGGATGGCTATCCCGTGTTGCTTCGGGACTGGATTCGTCGCGACGGACTGAAGTGTCTCAAGGTGAAACTGCGCGGCAATGACAGCGCGTGGGACTATGACCGGCTGGTGGCCGTGGGGACCATCGCGATGGAGGAGG
>CAIJOU010000465.1 GCA_903822375.1 Candidatus Hydrogenedentota bacterium | reverse complement strand
AGCAGGTTGTACAGTGCGCCCGGCTTGTCCTTTACCCAAACAAGTATGGAGGTCTTGTCGTCCCCCGTGCGACGGACCAACTGTCGGCCAATCACCACAAAGCGGGTGAAGTTGTGGGGGGCATCCTCCACGCGTTCCGCGATTATGTCCAACTCGTAGGTCACCGCAGCCAGACGACTCGCGATGGCGGCGGCACCGGGTTCGGCCGCGGCGCGGCGCGCCGCCTCGGCGGTGCTGCTCGTTTCGATGAGCAGCACGCCGGGCAGGTTGGCCCGCAGCCAATTACGGCACTGAAGAATCGCATTGTCCTTGGAGTATACGCGCTTGATCTCGTCCAGCTTGCACTTGGCCAGCAGGTTCTGGGTGATGTGCATGAGTATTTCGTTGACTATCTTCAGCTCGGAGGTGATGAAGCGGTCCAGCGTGTCGCTGACGGAACCGCCCATGCTGCTCTCGACGGGCACCACGCCATAGTCGATGCGGCCGCGCTCCACCTCGGTAAACACGTCGGCGAAGGACGGCAGCGGGTGGTACTCGCTTTCGGCGCCGAACACGCGCAGCGCGGCCATGTGGCTGAAGGTGTCGCGCGGGCCGAGGAAGGCAACGCTGGTCGGCCGTTCAAGCGCGCGGATGGCGCTGATGATCTCGCGGTAGACCGAAGTAAGCGCCTTGTTGCTCAGGGGGCCGTCGTTCATGTCGGCGATGCGGGTGAAGACCGCCTTCTCGCGCTCGGGCACATAACTGGGCGCGTCGGAGCGGCGTTTCAACTCGCCGATTTCCTGCGCCATGCGGGCGCGTTCGTTCAGCGTTCTAAGAATGTCTGCGTCCAGCGCGTCTATTTTCGCGCGAAGTTCGTCGAGGTTCATCGTTTCTTCGTCTCCAGTATTTCCAATGGCGCCTGCGCAATCATGAGGGTTGCCACCCGGCCCGTGTCAAATCGGACGCGGGCGCGGATCTTGTCCCCGGCACCCTGCAGGAACATTATTGTGCCCGGGCCAAAGGTGGCATGGCGCACGCGCGCGCCCATGCGCAGATACGGCGATTCGGCCTCGGCGGATACGGGACGGTTCACCGCAACCGGCTTTGCCGCGGTGCGCGGCGCCGGTTTGTTCAGCCAGTCGAGCCGGGCATCGCCTATTTCGCGGACAAACCGCGACACCTCGCGCCCCGCGTCGGTGCGTCCGTAAATCATGCGCGACTGCGCGGCGGTGATGGTCAGGGTCTCCCGGGCGCGCGTCATGGCGACGTAGCAGAGCCTGCGCTCTTCCTCCAAACCGCCCGCGCTATCCTCCTCGTCGTCGCGAAGCATGGGAAAGAGTCCCTCCTCCATGCCGACCAGGTAAACGTGCTGGAATTCGAGACCCTTGGCACTGTGGCAAGTCATCAGTGTGACGGCAGGCGCTTCGGTGTCGTAACCGTCCACGTCGGATGACAGAGAAAGGTCGGCAAGGAAATCGATAAGGGGCGTACCCAGATCCTTGTCGTGCTGGCGGCAGGCAACAACGAATTCGTCCACCACCTCAATGCGGGAACGGAAATCCTTTTCGTCGCTCTGGCGCACGAATTCCCGGTAGTCTATGCGTTCCAGCAAATTCTCGACCAGCGGCGCCACCGGCCCTTTGGCGGCCTCAATGGACAGGTCGTCGATGAGACTGACCAGTTCCGTTGCGGACTGACGCGCGCGCGCAGCCAGCGTCTCATCGGTTTCCGTCTCGCGCAGCACCTCGAACAGCGGGCAACCCCGGGCGGCAGCATATTCGGTGAAGCGGTCACGGGTAATGCCGCCAATGCCGCGGGTAGGCACGTTGATGATTCGCCTCAGCGACTCGTCATCGCGCGGGTTCACCAGCAGCCGCAGGTAGGCGACGATGTCCTTGATCTCCTTGCGGCTGTAAAAGCGGATCCCGCCGACCACAATGTAGTTGACGCCGCGCCGCAGCAGCGACTCTTCAAGCAGCCGCGCCTGCGCGTTCGTGCGGTAGAGCACGGCTGTGTCGCGCGGCGCAAGGTTGCGCTTGACGATGTCCTCGACGATGAAGCGGGCCTCCTCATCGCCGTGTTCCGCGAGGTAGTAGCGCACCGCCGCCCCCTCGGCGCGGTCCGTCCAGAGCGACTTGCCAAGCCGGTTGATGTTGTTCGAGACCACCCGGTTGGCGGCGTCCAGGATGGGCCGCGTGCTGCGGT
>CAIJOU010000464.1 GCA_903822375.1 Candidatus Hydrogenedentota bacterium | reverse complement strand
GTTGCCGCCGCACTCCAAAAGAGGCCGCCGCCCGGTCTTAAGCGCCGCCGCAGGGACGTTTCACAAAAGATTGGCGTGCGCAGGGGTATGCCGATTCGAAACATGACCATCATCCCACTGTTGCCGGTGGGGTCGCTGTGCCGGAGCGGGCGGCGACGGCCAGTGTCAGCGCACCCTGTTTGCCGTATCCGCCCGTTTCGATCGCCGGTCCGACGCAGCTCGGACAGCCCTCCTTGCAGGGACAGCCGGAGAGCAGCGCAATGGCCGCATCGAGCAGCCGGTCGTGGTGGGTGAAGAGCTTGTCGCTGAAGCCCACGCCGCCGGGATAGGTCTCATACAGGAACACGGTCGGCTTTTCCGATTCGGGCGCGCGCAGCATGGCGTGCGCGCGGATGTCGCCCAAGTCGCACAGCACGTGCACGGGAGACACCTGCCGCAAAGCGTTGGCCAGCCCGTGCAGCGCCGACGCGAGTTGTTCCTTGCCGATGGCGAAGCGTTCCGCCGCATCCTCGGGAAACTCAATCCAGTAGGCCGTCGTGTGCATGGTTTGCTCGGGCAGGTGGATTTCGCCCCAGCCCACGTTCTCGTGCGTGCCGAACTTTATCTTCTTGTAGATCGTCGGCAGCCAGGTCACGCTCAGTTCGCCCGTGCAGCGCTGGCCGTCCGCCGTTGATATCTCGCGGAAGCGGTCAAGCACCTTGAGGTCCACCTTCATCTCCGCGTCGGTGTAGTAGTCCACCTCCACCGGTCGCGCGTAGGCTTTCTTGTCCTCGAGATCGAGGTCGTCAATGGTGTACTGGCGGCTCTCGTGCAGGTAGATTGCATTCTGATACACCTCCACCGGCGCCGCGAAACAGTCCACCTCGCCGATAACGCGGCCGTTGTCGGTGGTGTCGAGAATGACCACGTTGCCCGGCGCGGCGGTGCGCAGGCTGAGTTCCGAGGCCGGATAGGTCTCGGCGCTCCAGTGCCACTTGTCGCGCACCTTGCGCAGCACGCGGCACTCGGCCAGGTAGTCCAGCAGTTCGGCCGTCGAATGCGGGTCCAGCCCGAAGCTGTCGCCCTGTTCAAAAGGCAGTTCAAAAGCGGCGCACTTGATGTGGCTCGACAGGATGATCAGGTTGTTCGGGTCCACGGTCCCGCTTTCGGGCGTCTGTTCGAAGAAGTACTCCGGGTGCGCGATGATGTACTGGTCCAGCGGCGCGCTCGACGCCACCAGCACCACCAGCGACACCGTGTTGCGGCGGCCCGCACGGCCCGCCTGCTGCCAGGTGCTGGCCACGCTTCCGGCGTAGCCCGTCATGATGCACACGTCCAGCGAGCCGATGTCGATGCCCAGTTCGAGCGCGTTCGTGCTCACCACGCACATCACTTTACCCTCGCGCAGCCCCTGCTCGATCTCGCGCCGTTCGGTGGGCAGATAGCCGCCGCGGTAGCCCCGCACCAGTTTGTCGCTCTTGCCCATCTGCCGGACCGCTTCCTTGAGGTAGGTGGTCAGAATCTCCACCCGCAGCCGGCTCCGGGCGAACACGATGGACTGGACATCACGCGAGAGCAGGTACGCGGCCAACTGGCTGGCCCGTTTCACCGATGAGGCGCGTATGCCCAGTTCCGCGTTCACCACCGGCGGGTTGTAGAAGAGGAAATGCTTCTCCCCGGCGGGCGCGCCGTTGTTGTCGACCAGATGCACCGGCGCCTCGATAATCTTCTCTGCCATTTCCTTTGGGTTGGCAATCGTCGCGCTGCAGCAGATGAACTGCGGATTGGCCCCGTAGAATGCGCAGATACGTTTCAGCCGCCGCACCACATTCGCCAAGTGGCTGCCGAACACACCGCGGTAGTGGTGAATCTCGTCGATGACCACGAATTCCAGATTCTCAAAGAGCCGAATCCATATGGTGTGATGGGGCAGTATGCCCGCATGCAGCATGTCCGGGTTGGTCACCACGATGTGGCCCGCGTTGCGCACTGCCTTGCGCGCGTTGGAAGGGGTGTCGCCGTCGAAGGTGTAGGTGCCTATCTTTACGTCCAGCGTCTGGATCGTCGAGGTCAGTTCCTTCACCTGGTCCTGGCCGAGCGCCTTTGTGGGAAACAGGTACAGCGCCCGCGCGTTGGGGTTCACCAGCAGCCGGTTCAGCACGGGGAGGTTGTAGCACAGCGTCTTGCCCGACGCCGTCGGTGTCACCACGCAGACGTTCTCCCCGCGAAACACCGCCTGCACCGCTTCCGCCTGATGGCTGTAAAGACGCTCAATACCGCGTCGCCCCAGCCCCTCCCGCAGTTCCGGCAGCACCTCCGGCGGAAAATCCGCACACTTTGCCGGGCGCGGCGGCAGCGTTCGCCATGCCGTCAGGTTCCAGCGAAAATCTCCATCCTGTCGGAGACGGTCGATCATTTGCGCGACATTCATGGCTTTGTTCCCGTTTACGAACATCTGAATATACCATCAGTGGTTGGGCAATGCAATCCTTTTCCGCTGTCCCTTCTGGAATGGCAGGGTTTGACCCGTGCCTTTCCGTTCACAATCGTCATTCGGCACGTTTCTGCCCCGGGAAAGGGGGCTGGCCCAGAATGTGGTAGAGTTTAGTGGACGTTGTCAGGCAGGCAGAGAATGGCTCAGCATCATAGCAGGTGCGCCGCCACAATTGACGGTATTCAAACGCGGAATGGTGGGAATGGACGGGTGTTCCTTCGCGAAGACCGTCGGGGCGGATAGAGGTTATCATGCAGTCCCTTAGAAAGAAAGTGCTCATTGTCGAAGGGGACAGGCTTACGGGCCGCGAGGTGGCGGCCGTGCTCGATAATGCCGGTTTTGAGACGATTGAGATTCTTCCCCATGAAGACCCGCTGCTGAACGCCGAACTGGAACAGCCCAGCCTGATAGTTCTCGACATTACCTCGCCGGAACGCAACGGCTTTGCGGACTTCTGGGCGCTTCGCGAGTCGCATCGTGCAGGTCCAATCCCAATCATCGCGCTCACGGACGGAGACCGCAACAACGCCGTCTACTATGCTCCGGAGGACTTCGAGACGGCCTTTGGCGTGCGCGGTCCCGAAGGAATCCTCGAAAAGCCCGTTAACGCGGGGTTTCTCGTAACCTGCGTCATGGGGTTGCTGGGCTGAACGCCCGGCTTACGCGGACGGCCAGTGTTGCCGGACAAACGCCGCGGCTTCCTCCCGCGTTGAAACGGCTCCCTCCAACTGCGCCTCCTCCACGGAATTCAGGATCGCCGTAAACTGCGGACCCGGCGTGTAGCCCAGCGCCAGCAGGTCGTTGCCGTTGAAGAGTCGGGGCGGGCGCGGCATGTCCGGCGGCAATGAAGCCAGATACCTTTCCACCCAGGTGATGCCCTCCAGGTCGCGGTGGCTCGACAGGCAGTCCAGCCGGCAAAGCTCCAGAAGCTCGTCAAAGCCCGGCTCCGTGACAAACAGCCGCCGTTTACCCTCCCGCATTTTGGGAATCGCCGCCACGCGCATGTGCTCCTCCACCAGCCACAGAATGCGCGCGCTTTCCTGGTTGGAGAAGCGCAGCCGCTGCGTGACCTCGCGCGCGATATGGGCACCGGCCTTGTCGTGAAGGTTGAAGCGGATGCGGTCCTCGAAGGTCTGCGTCAGCGGCTTGCCCACATCGTGAAGCAGCGCGCCCATCGCCAGTGTTGCCGTGCATCCCGCCGGAAGGAAGTCCAACATCAGGCGCGTATGGGCGAACACGTCGCCTTCGGGATGGAACTCAGGCGGCTGTTCCACGCCCTTCATCGCCTGTATCTCCGGCAATACCACGCCGAGCAGGCCCGTCTCGTCCAGCAGGGTCAGCGCGGTTCCGGCCCGTCCCTCGGTGAGCATTTTGACCAGTTCCTCGCGCACCCGCTCCACGCTTGCGCCCGAGTGAAGGCTGGCGGCCTCGGCTTTCACGGCGGCGTGGGTGGCCGGGTCCAGGGAGAAACCGGTCTTTGCCGCAAAGCGCACGGCGCGCAGCAGCCGCAACCGGTCTTCCCGGAAACGCGCCACCGGGTCGCCCACCGCCCGCACCAGGCGGCGCGCAAGGTCCTCCCGGCCGCCGATGAAATCGATCAACTCGTCCCGTTCCGGGTCGAGAAACATCGCATTGATGGTGAAATCGCGGCGCGCCGCGTCCTCCTCCTCCGCGCAGAAGGTCACCGCCGCCGGACGGCGTCCGTCCAGATAGGGGCCGTCGGACCGGAAGGTGGCCACCTCGAAAAGCCCCTCCGGACGTATCACCAGCACCACCCCGAAAGCGGCCCCCACCGGCGCGTTGCGCGGAAACAGCGCCATCACCTGTTCGGGAAGCGCGTTTGTGGCGATGTCGTAGTCCTTGGGCGGCACGCCCATGAGCAGGTCGCGAACGCATCCCCCCGCAAATAGCGCGCGAAACCCCGCCTTTCGGAGTGTCGCGCAAAGGTCCCGTGCCGCCGCTTCCTTCGCCGCGTTCTCAGGCGTGGTCATCGCCGTCATTTCGATATCTGCCTCGAAGCGCGACACGCAGGCGGCCGGCGGCCAGAACACCCGCAATTCCCAGTGCGGCCGCCGTTTCGAGACCGGGAGCCATGCCCCGCATCCCGGCAAAAGCAGACACGGGCACGGAAAGGAGCATCAGTGTTCCCAGAGATGAGTATATGGCTGTTTCGCATGACCATCCCAGATACACAAACAACAGTGAAGCACCCGTCAATCCCCAGCCAAGCGTCGGACCCTGCGCCGCGGCATAAAGCGCCGTGCCGGTCGCGGCCGCGGCGACGACGCACAGCAACAGGTGGACTGTGTCCGCGGGACGGTTTGGCGCCGCAACCGTGCCCGGATAGAGCCGGGCCGCCAGCCGCTCGGCCGCCACAATGAACACAATCATACCCGCGGCGCCGGGAACAAAAAGGTCATCCGGCTGGAGCGTTCCCGCCAGGAAGGGGTACACGTCAAGTCCGAATACCACGCTGCCCGAGCCCAGACAAAACAGTGCCGCCAGGATCAGGCCGTCGAGGCGCAGCATCCGCGACGGCGCCAGGCACAGCACACCCAGTGCGGCCATGCCCGCCGGCAGCAGCGATATCGGGAGCCCGTCGCGCAGCAGGGTGCAGGAAAGGAATGCGGCAGCCAGGAAAGGCAGCGCAACCACGGCATAATGATCCCATTCCGCCGTGGAACGGTGGAAGCGGCGAAGATAATGTTCCCAGACCGCCGCTCCGGCAAGCGTGAACGCAATTAGCCCGACCGTGTTGGCCGCGAAATCCGGTTGCGCCGTAAAGCCCGGCAGCGGCTGCCAGATGAAGGCGTGCCAGCACAGGTGTGCCGGCGCCAGAAGGAACATGCCCGCCACCCCAATTTGCGGCGTGAGCAGCACCATGCCCAGGCCAATCATGCCCAGCGACTCCGCCGCAAGAACAAAGGGCAGCGCCGTGTCCGCGCCCCGGGAAAGCACGGTAATCGTCAGAAGAATGAGACCCGCAAGCGCCGCCCGCGTCATGGCCTGGGTGTTGTGCGCGCCTTTGCAGGGTCCGCCGGGAAAACATTTTTCATGCAGCGTTGCGGCAATGGAGAGGAAGAACATGGTTCCAAAGGCGTTCAGCCAGTTGGCCGGGAGCGTCAGCGTTCCCACGGTGACCAGCCCGCCAAGCTGAAGCCGGAACAGGCAGAAACCGAAAGCCGCCATCGCGGACACGGCTTCAAGGCGTCGCAGCAGCAGCGAGCCCGTCTGCCGGTAAACCACCACCAGCACCGCGGAGCCCGCCGCAAGCGCCGGTGCGAAAAGCTCCTCCGGCAATCCCGACCACACCCCCATGGACGCGGCGACCATCGCCGCCGTCGACAGGGCCGCCATGATCAGGTTTGCCGCGGGCCGCCATCCGTGCGACACGCCCGCAAGCAGCGCGAACAGCAGCGCCGTCACGGCCATCCCGAGGGCGTGCGTGTTCCCCCGGGCGCTTTCCAGCACCGAGGAAACCGCAGCGGTGCAAAGGATGGAGTTCACAAGCACCAGCAGTGCCGCGTTGTACACCCGCGTGCCGCCGCGCACCACATGGCGCAGGCAGGCCAGACTGGTCAGTGACTGAATCAGCAGCAATGCGGCAAGGCTGCGCACCGGCGAGGCGGAGGGCACCGTCAGCAGCAGGGGCGGGGCCAACTGCGCAAAGACCGCGGCGCAGGCCGCCCAGACGGGAAACATTCCGGCCCGGGGGCCCGAAACAAGGAACACGCAGAGGCACAGCACAAGCGCCATGCCAAGCCCGCCCGCACCGTTGAATCCAATGTCCGGCATCGCACAGACGCAGGCCAGCACGGCGACAACGCTGAACGTCGCCTCGCTCTGTTTCCACCATACCGCCGCGGCGGCCACCGCGATGCAGAACAACATGCCCGCGCTCATCAGTGGTGAAGGGGAGGCGCCCAGAACATCAAGACCGGAAATAAAGGCGGCACCCAGACCGCAGGCAAGCGCTCCCTGGGACACCAGGCGTCCCGGTGCGGCGGCGTACAATCCCCAGCCGAGCAGGAGCACGGCCAGAAGGCCGCCGCCCGCATGGATGGGGAAGGGGGCGGCGCGATGCACCAGAAAGAAGAAACCCGTGACGAACGCCGCCACGGTCAGTGTCACCGCCAGCTTGCCCAGCCAGTAAAAGGAGGGAGTGGGCGGTTCCTGTGCGGACGTATTCGCCGGCAGCGGCGGGTGAGCCTCCTGCTGCAAGGCTGTGCCCAGCCGAAAGACCACCTCGCGAAGCCGCCGCAGTTCCGCCTCGAGAGTCTCAATTTGCCTGTTTGAATCCGCCATGCAATGCTTTCAGTGTGATACCGGTCCGTCGGACTGAATGAGTAATTCTATGCCCGTGGCATGCGGCGATTCCACAGCGGTGCATGGGGTGGAAACAACGCCCGGACGCGCCCTCATCCGCGCGGCGCGACCTGTTCCAAGACCACCTGCCAGACCTCCTTGATGCCGCGTCCGGTGACTGTCGAGCACGGCACCACAAGCGCCTCCGCGTCCAGGTCCAGCGACTTGCGCATGGTGCGAAGGCTGTTCTGCAGTTGGTTGTTGGAGAGTTTGTCCGATTTTGTGGCCGCGATCAGCGTCGGCACCGCGTTGTCCTCCAGCATCCCCAGCATGCCCAAATCCGCCTCCGACGGCGCATGCCGCGCATCCAGCAGCAGCACGGCCAGGCGCAGCGTCTCACGGTCCGTAAGATACTGGTGCATGAGCCGGTTCCACGCGTCCTTCACGGACTTGGGAACCTTGGCAAAACCGTATCCCGGAAGGTCAACCAGATAGTAGCGCCGGTCAATGTCGAAGAAGTTGATGCACTGGGTCTTGCCCGGCGTGGAACTGGTGCGCGCCATCTCCTGGCGGCCCAGCAGCGCGTTCAGCAGGGATGATTTGCCCACGTTGGACCGCCCGATAAACGCGATTTCAGGCTTGCCGTCGCGCGGGAAATGGGCAGGGTCCATCGCGCTGCGCAGAAACTGGGCGGACACCGGGCGCATCATTGCTTTGCGCCCCCGCGTTTGACAGGCGCTTTCTTGGCCGTGGTTTTCCGGCCCCCGGTCTTCCTCACGTTCTCGGGCAGGGAGAATGCGACCTTGAGCGCCGCCTCAACTGTTTCCACCAGGTCAAACTGAATCTCGTCCTTGATCTCCTTCGGAAGACCCGGAAAGTCCTTCTCGTTCTCCTTCGGCAGGATGATCCGGGTGATGCCCGCCCGCCGTGCGGCAAGCACTTTTTCCTTGATGCCGCCCACGGGGAGCACCCGCCCGCGCAGCGTGATCTCGCCCGTCATCGACAGCGCCGCCAGCGGCGGCCGGTCGGACAGCGCCGACAGCATCGACACAATCATCGCCACACCCGCCGAGGGTCCATCCTTGGGAATGGCGCCTTCCGGCACGTGCACGTGCATGTCCGATTTGCGGTGAAAGTCCGTCTTGATGCCCAGTTCGGCCGCGTGCGCGCGCAGGTAGGTGTATGCGGCCGTGGCCGACTCCTTCATCACGTCCCCGAGCTGTCCGGTCAGAATAAGTCCGCCCTTGCCCGGCATTACACTGGTTTCTATGCGGAGGATGTCACCGCCCGTCGGGGTCCAGGCCATGCCCACGGAGACGCCCGTTTCCGACTGTGCCTCCCGGTTGATTGCGGTGTACACCGGGGGACCGAGGAAGTCCAGGACGGCCTTCGCGTTCACCCGGGTCTTTTCCCGGTCTTTCTTGGTACCCTCCACGATTTGGCGGGCCACCTTGCGCAAAATGCCCGCAATGGTGCGTTCCAGCTCGCGCACGCCCGCCTCGCGGGTGTAGCGCTGGATCACCATGTCCAGGCCCGACGGTTCAAATTCCACCCGGCCGGCGCCGATGCCGTTTTCCTTCAGTTGCCGCGGGATCAGGAAACGGCGCGCAATCTGTGTCTTCTCCTCCATCGTGTATCCCGGCAGGCGCACGATCTCCATGCGGTCATGCAGCGCGTAGGGAATGTCGTACTCGCTGTTGGCCGTCGTGATGAAGAACACCTCCGACAGGTCCAGGCCGACTTCCAGGAAATGGTCGCTGAAGTTCTTGTTCTGCGCCGGATCGAGCACCTCCAGCAGCGCCGATGAGGGGTCGCCCCGGAAATCAACGCTCATCTTGTCGATTTCGTCCAGCATGAACACCGGGTTGATCACCCCCGACTGCTTGAGCCCCTGCACGATGCGTCCGGGAAGCGCGCCCACGTAGGTGCGGCGGTGGCCGCGGATTTCGGCCTCGTCGCGCACTCCGCCCAGCGACACCCGCACAAACTTCCGGCCCATTGCCCGTGACACCGACTGGCCCAGGGAGGTCTTGCCGACGCCGGGGGGGCCCACAAGGCACAGGATCGGTCCCTTCGCCGAGCTGCTCAGCTTGCGCACCGAGAGGAACTCAAGGATGCGCTCTTTCACCTTGTCCAGACCGTAATGGTCCTCGTCCAGCACGCGCTTTGCCCGCGCGATGTCGATGCGGTCCCGGGTGCGTTTCGACCAGGGCATGTCGCAGAGCCATTCCAGATAGCCGCGCACCACGGCCCCCTCGGGGCTCATGTAGGGTAGCCGCTCATAGCGCGTCAGTTCGCGCAGCGCGCGCTCCTCGATTTCCTTGGGCATCTTCGCCTTTTCGATCATCTCGCGCAGTTCGGCGTACTCGTTCTTTTCCTCGTCGCGCTGGCCCAGTTCCTGCTGGATGGCCTTCATCTGCTCCTGGAGGTAGTGCGCCCGCTGGCCCCGCTCCATCTGCTCGCGGACCCGGTTGCGCACTTTCTGCTCGATCTGGGCAAGCTCAATCTCGCGCTCCAGAAGTGCGGTCATCTTGTCCAGGCGCTTGCGCACATCCAGGGTTTCCAGCAAATCCTGCCGCTCATCCACGCTCACGAAAAGGAACGCGCACACCGTGTCGGCGAACAGGTCCGGCTCCTGCATGCCCTGAATCGCCAGGTAGATTTCGGGCGCAATGCGCTGGGTCAGCCGCACATATTCCTCGAACTGGTGCAGCACCGCGCGCACCCGCCCCTCCACCTCTGGGCCCTGGGGTTCCGGGGAATTGACCTTCTCCACCACGGCGCGCCAAGGTGTGCCCTGAAGCTCAAAGTCGCGCACCCGGCCGCGTCCCATGCCCTCCACGACAATCTTCATGCTTCCGTCGGGCATGCGAAGCGCATTGATGATCTTGGCCGCCGTGCCAATCCGGTAAAGCCCTTCCGGGCCCGGTTCCTCGTCGTCCGCCTGGTGCTGCGTGCACAGGAAAAGCGGAAGGCCCGACTTGACGCTGTCATCCACCGCCGCCAGCGATGCGTGGCGGCCCACAAACAGGGGAACAACCATGCGCGGAAAGACCACCGCATCCTTCAGCGGAAGGAGCGGCAGTGTGACGATGTCCGCGTGGTTGGGCGTTGTCTTTTTTCGAGGCATGAAGATTCTCCGTATTGCTTCCAGTACCGCCCCCGCGCGGGGGGACCCGGCACGGGGCGACACGCCCTCTGCGGGGTATTATAGTGGATTTGGGGGGGGCGGAGAAACCATTGGCGGGAAATTTGCCTTTTGGCGCGGCAAACTCTAGATTTAAGGCATCTGAAAGGCGGGTCGTTTTGGCCAACAGGGCAGACAGCGTGAAGGATGGCGGGAGGAATGCCGGCGGCGATGCGGGCGCAACACTGGCCCGGACGCGCGGGACGGGGTGGGCCATCCCGTTTCGGCTGTTCATAGTCCTTCCCGTGGGCATTGCGGTGCTTGTCCACGCGGCCGGACGCGTCGCGTACTGGAACGGCTATTCGGAACTGTACACCGCCGACGCATGGACGCTCGGAAGCATCATGCTGGCGCTCGCGTCGGCGGTGCTCATCATGCACCATGTCTACCGGACGAGTGTCATCACCTATGCGACGATTGCCGCCGTGCTGTGCATTCTTGCCGGGCAGGCGATAAATGTCATGGACCATCATCTGGTATGGGGCGCGTACGGACCCGCGGAAACTGTGCACGGTGTCCGGACCCTGATCAAGGAAGTCTGTTTTGTCTCGGGTATTGCGCTGCTGATCAGCGTCTTTGTGATGTCCCTGTACGAGTCAAACCGCGCCCGCAAACTGCTTGCCGACGCCTGCGCCGATGTGGAGCGCAAGGTGGAGGACCGCACCGCCAGCCTTGTGGAAGCCAACCGGAAACTCGAGCAGGAGATTCGGGTGCGCCGGGAGGCCGAGGAGGCCTTCCGGTTAAGCGAGGAGAAATTCCGCGCCCTGGTCGAGAATTCCGCGGACATCATCATCCGGCTCGACACGGAACTGCACATCCTCTATGCCAACCCCACCGTGATGACCACAATGGGGGGGATTGGGGGGAATCTGAACGGCCGGTCCGTCGCGAGTCTTCTTGGTTTCGGTCACGCGACGGAGGCGTGGCACAAGATCGCGAGGCAGGTGCTTGAGTCCGGAGAACCGGGGCGTGTCGCGACCAGCCGGGGCGAGGGGGACGAACTCCACCTGCTTGACTGGAGCATGGCGCCCGAAACCGACACGGCCGGGCGGGTCATTTCACTGCTTGCCGTCGCCCGCGACATGACCGAACTCTGGCACAAGGAACTGGAACGCCGCGCGCTGGAAGAGCAACTGGTGCAGTCACAGAAACTCGAATCGGTCGGACGGCTCGCGGGCGGCATTGCCCACGACTTCAACAACCTGCTCCAGGTCATCTGCGGTTACCTGGAGTTTGCAATGGCCGAAGTCGAAGAGGAGCACAGTGCCTACGGAAGACTGCGGCAAATGGACAAGGCCGCCCGCCGCGCAACCAATCTCGTGCGCCAACTGCTCGCTTTCAGCCGCAGGGAGACCATGCGGTGCGAGCCCATCGACATCAACCGCCTGATCTTCGACATGGCTGAGATGTTCCGGCACGTCTTGGGGGAGCGGTACAGCATCAACATAGCGGCCTCGCTCGAAACGCCGCTGGTTGTCGCCGACGTCGGTCATGTTGAACAGGTGCTCATGAACCTGTGCGTAAATGCGCATGACGCCATGCCCGAAGGGGGCGTTATTCACATTGAAACCCGTCCCGCCCACGTTTCAAAAGACTCAGCGGCCCATCCCGAGCGCCGCCCGGGCGATTACGTTGAAACCATTGTGTCCGACAGCGGTGCCGGCATGACCCCGGAAGTGGTTTCCCGAATCTTCGAGCCGTTCTTCACGACCAAGGAAACCGGAAAGGGCACCGGTCTGGGGCTGGCCGTTGTCTACGGCATCGTCCGGCAGCACGGAGGCTTCCTGAACGTCGACAGCAGACCGGGTGTCGGCACGGCCTTCTCCTTCTTTCTTCCCGTGGCACCCGCCGGGGCATTGGAAGTCGCCGCCGGGGCGGAGAGTGCTCCTGCGGCCGATGGACATGGCGAAACCATATTCTTGGCGGAGGATGAGGAACAGGTCCGAAGCCTTGTCAAGGATATCCTTGAAGAGGCGGGATACCGCGTCATAGAGGCCGTGGACGGGCTTGAGGCCCTTGAGGTTGTCGAGAACCGGTGCGGGGAAATTGACCTGTTCATGCTCGACGCCATTATGCCCCTGAAGTCCGGGCGGGAGGTCTTTGAAGCCGTTGTCGCGCGGCGGCCCGATGCGAGAGTACTCTTTGTCACCGGACAGAGCTTCAATATATTCACCGAAACCAACCTTCCTGAACGGGGATATGAATTGCTGCACAAGCCGTTCTTGGCCAAAGATCTGCTCGCAAAAGTC
>CAIJOU010000463.1 GCA_903822375.1 Candidatus Hydrogenedentota bacterium | reverse complement strand
CGACACGCGGATTTTCAGTCCGCTGCTCTACCAACTGAGCTACCTCGGCACGACGTGGATATAATACGACATTCTCGTATTCGTGTCAAGTTTGCGGACCGGTTTGCGGACCGGTATTTGCGGGCCCGAATTGGCGTGATATCGGGTTAGGGACAAGGCCGGTCGATTTGCCGGGCGGGTACAGTCTTCTTTGCATCGTCCATGCCCTCCATGTGCCTGTCTTCCGCGATGGGGCCATCTTCAGCAGGCGGGGTGCCGCCCAATGCGGTGGCAGTGCCACTCCGGCCTCCAAATTGTTTTGGGCCTGCGCCCCGGCGCGGCGGAGAAGAAGGGGAGGGTGGACGTGTGAGAAGTTTTCATTTTCCACCCTGCTGTCGGGCGGGATGCCTGGCAGTTGACTCGCCTTTTCCCCTGTGAGAGAATCCGAAGGGTTTCGGTCGATTTTTGGACGGGCCGTTTCGGCCCGACAACAGGGAGACACACCATGCCGCGCCACTTTCTCTGTCTGCTGCCCGCTGTGATCCTCACCGTATTGGGAGTCTGCCCGATGAACGCAGTTGCTGACACCGCCAAAGCCCCCGTGAAATGCCTGTGGATCGGCATGGCCGCCCACAAGGAACCGACCATGGAGGACGCGCTGAAGGACATCAAGGAGCACTATCCCAGCGTTGAGATCACGGTGACGGAAAACGCCGACGATCTCAAGATTGACAACCTCAAGAAGTACGATGTCCTGGCGATCCACCAGATCAAGGCAGAGGGCGGCAATCTGCCCGACGAGGTAAAGCAGGGCATCGTCGACTTTCTCAAGGGCGGCGGCGGATTGCTCGTCAGCCATTTCGCGGTGGCCAACGTGCAGGAGTGGCGCGATTCCATCGACATCTACGGCGCCATGTGGGTGAGCGGCAAATCGACCCACGATCCCCTTCACCAGTTCCGCGTCGACGTGGCCGACGAGGGCCATCCCATCGTCGAGGGCGTCAAGCCCTTCACCACCAACGACGAACTCTACTTCAACCTGCTCATGCGGCCCGACATGCACGTCATCATGTCCGCCGACCAGGAGCGCTTCGGGCACACGGTGCACGAGCCGATTCTGATGACCCACTACTTTTACAACGCCCGCTGCGTCTATTTCGCGCTCGGCCACGACGTGGCGGCCACGCAGCCGCCGGAGTACCGCAAGATCCTCGTGCAGTCCATCGAGTGGGCCGCCTGCCGACGATAATCCGCCGGAACATCAGACGGCCAGGGAGATTCCATGAACATTCTCCATGCGGCCGCTCAGCTTCTTCGGGGAATTGCCGCAGCATTGCTTCTGATTGCTATGACCCTCGGCACACACGGTGCTTTTGGCGCAGACACGGTCAACACCACCGCCGCGGATGGCACGGAACTGCCGGAAATGCCCCCCGGCTATAGGCTGCAATGCTACGACGACTGCGGCGTGCAGGGGCGGCAGCCGCATGTTCCCCTGAACATGATGCACACCTTTCCCCCGGAGGCGGTGAAGGCGGACGAAAAGGACCGCACCGTCACCAACGGCATGCTCAACTTCGACATGGTCTACGAGGGGCTGGACGACTATGCGCCCTATGTCGTGGCCGTCACCTATGCGAGCGAGAAGGGCAACCGCCGCCTGCAAAGCCTTCAGGCCGGCGGTCTTCCGGTCCACGGTCCCCGGGTGCTGCCGGACGGCGTGGCGCAGCGCTTTCTGTTTAAGCTTCCCGAAGGTGCCATTGTTGACGGGAAACTGACGCTGCATTTTGTCTGCAACGAGGGGCACAACGCCGTGGCCTCCCTGGTGGAACTGTGGGCGCCGCTTCCGGCGCGCAACGCGCTCCACCTCACTCTTGGCCCCACCATCACGGGCACGCTGACCGGATTGGTTTCGGACTTCGCATACACGGGTATTCAAGGAGCGGATGTCTCCATCGACAACGTCGGGAGGGGAGAGTCCACCACGCTCCAAACGGGTGCGGACGGCACTTTCGCCGCCGACCTGTCCTCGCAGGTAAAGCCTGGTGTCAACGGCATCTTCCAAGTGACCGCGCAGCATGACGGCGCGCATGCAAAGGCAGAAGCATTCTTCTCGGACCTGTGTTTCATCGAACCCGTTTACCGCCCCATCCCGGAGGCTGTGGCCGGG
>CAIJOU010000462.1 GCA_903822375.1 Candidatus Hydrogenedentota bacterium | reverse complement strand
CCTGCGAGAGCCCGGCGAGGATGGGAAAGCGGTGGCCGTGCTCGTCCGGCGCGAAGCGCTCGCCCTGGCCCATGGGATCGAAGGTGAGCACGGCAACACCGTGCCGTGCCATGCCCGCGCAAAACGCGCGCGGATCTTTTTCGCTCTTGCCGCCGTACCAGTGGCCGAGGACATAGAGCACGCAGGGCATCGGGCGTGGCGTGTTCTTCGGCAGATACAAATGCGCGGGGACGGGAATGCCCGGCCACGCCTCGTAAACGGTCTTCTCGATGGAGTAATCGGGATCGTCAAGCGTCCCCGTATTCTTCGCATTGAGCGGTGTGCGCTCCGGCAGCGGTTCGAGCCCGAGCGAGGACAAAAGCTTGTTGCGCAGTTCCTCTCGGCGCGCAGCCCATGCGTCGGCGGAATCCGCCTTCGGGAGCCTTGCCTGGGTCTCCTGTGTGAGCGTGCGCACGTGGTTGTACATTTGCGCGCGCTGGAAAGAATCCTTCTCCCATTTCAGGGCCGCTTCGCCGATCTTCGTGTATCCGGTGCCGGAGTTCGGACGGGAGAAGGCTGCCTCCGTTTCGGCGAGTTCGGAGTTGTAGAGCGGCAGCAGGTCTTTCCAACCATAGGGGCAGGGCAACCCTTTGCTGGGGTTCCACGCGGGCACGTCGCTCAAACTCTCATACGTGTTGTTTGTGAGTTTCGTGAGATGACGAAAATCGCTTACCGAAGCCCGCAGGCTGTTCAAGCACCGCTTCACATTGGCAGGAACGTCGATGCCCGCATCGGCGAGCGATTTGGCTATTGTGGCTTTGGACTTTTCTTCGTAGAAGCGCGCCACGGCCTGCACGGCCTCGGCATCGGTGGCGATGCGTTGGGCCTCGTCGCGGTTAAGCGTGGCGGCATCGGCGCCCTTCTTCGCGGTTTCACAGGCCTTTTCTGCCTCACCCACCTTCTGTGCGAAGAAGTCCGTGGGGCTCGATTCGGCGGTGGTATTGCCGCTCCTCATTGCCTTGATGTATTCGGGCATGCGCGCCACGCCTGGTGTCTGCAGGAACGGGATACCCGGTGCGGCGGCCAACTGGTCCATCGTGGCGCCGGCGGAGACCACCGTGTGGTTGTCATTGCCTATCCAAAGCAGGCGCTGAATCGCGGGCAGCACGTCCGCCCCGGCCTCAAGTGACTCCAGCAGCGGCCCGGCCGCGGCTTCGCCGTACCGCTTCGCGAGCACGTCCTGCCAAAACTGCCGTTCCGCTTCGGGGTCGCGGTCCGGGTTCCACGCATAGCGTCCCCACATTTCGAACCAGAGCCGGTCGCGGTGCCACTGCAGTTCGGGCGCGTCCGTCTTGTCACAGCCGTAGGGCCAGCGCCATGCCTTGCGCGGATAGAGGTGCAACCCGGTGGCGCCGGCACCGACGGCGCTCTGCATGCATTTCTGGATGTAGGAGGGCGGGTTCCAGCGGAAGGGTTCCAGATTGCCGAGGCAGTGAATGTTGACGACGTGGTTGCCCGTGACGGCAGACCAGTCCTTCGCCGCCGGATCGATCTCCGTGCCGGCGATCATCTCGACGTTGAACTTGTGCTCCGTGTACAGGCGCGGATAGTGGCCGACCAGCCGTTTCATGTGCTCCAGATCGATGCCCCAGGCGCGCACCATGATCGGCGGTGTCTTGCCCGTGCGCTTGACCGCCTCGAAAATGACGTTGTTAATCCAGTCGGAGGTGTACTCCAGTTGCAGCGCCTCGCCGGGGCACACGTAGAGACCGATTCCCGGGAATTCGCTGACGAAGCGCTCGATGCAGTAGCCGGTGTATTCGGTCAGCAGGGGCGTCGGCTTCGGGTTCCACGCGGGCAGATCGTGGGCCTTCTGGAAGTAGACCGACGTGTGTATGTTGTAGAACTGGAACATGAGCCAGATGTTACGCTTGGCCGCCTCGGCGCCAAGCCACATCAGCATGTCGTGGTTGCGCTGAATCAGCGCGGGGTCCATGCCCGCCTGCGCTTCGGGGTATTTGTCCAGCTTCACGAAATAGTCAAAGGGATGGCCGTTCCAGAAGGCAATGTAATTAAACCCGTTGGCGGTGAGGAAATCGAGGTACTCCGTCCACAGCGCCTTGTCATAGAAGAAGGGAAACTCCTCCGGTGTGACGGGATAGTCATAAGTGCCCAGCTTCATCAAGAGGATGCAGGTGCCGCGCATGCTCAGCCGCGGCCCGTCCGTCAGGTCCAGGCTGTCCGGCAGCCGTCCCAGGTCGCGCACACGCCGACCCAATTCGAGGCAACCGTACAGCGCGCCCGCCGCGTCGAAGCCCTCCACCCGGGCCTTTCCGCCCGCCACGGTCAGCCGATAGCCTTCAGGCTTCTCCGTAGACGCAGGTATTACCGAAACGTCCAACTGCGATGCGCCCAGACCGGCCTGTTCCAGCGCAGCGGACGCCTGGGCAATGCCCCACGCGATGCGCGGGTCGTCGTTGGCGAGGTCGGCGGCAAATGAAACGCAGGCCCAGGACAGTACTGCAACCAGAAGAAGGAAAGGTTTCATATTCGGGTTCACCTTATCGGCAGCGACCGGTCCGAGTGTTGCTGTTCCCGCTGTCCCCGTGTTCTTTGCTGAAGGGGTCAGGGCTGTGCGGACGGAATCGTCCGCGTTCTATTTGAGTGCCTTTCCGATTGCTTTGCGAAGGGTCGATTCGGCGCCGGGACCGTAACCCTTTTGCACGAAAACGACGGTTCCCGTCCGGTCGATGAGAACCATCTTGGGTATGCTTGACACCCCGTACAGGTCGCCCGCAACGCTTTCGGGGTCCATCAGCACGTTGACATCCACGTTCTCACTCTTGAGAAAACTGCGCACGGCGTCCGGGGCATCCTGCTGGTTGACCGCATAAACGGCCAAGCCCTTCGGGCGGAGTTCCTCCGCGATTTTCGCCAGGGCCGGGACGGACTTTCGGCAGGGAGGGCACCACACGGCCCAGAAGTCGAGCAGCACCACGTCTTTGCCGAGATGGTCCGCAAGGTTCACTTTCTTGCCGTCAAGAGAAGTAAGAGAGAACACCTTGGCGAATTTGCCCTCGAGGGGGTCCGGCATGCTCAGATAGCCGCCCAAGAAGAGCACGGCCACAACCATGCCCACGAAAATCAGCACTATCTGCCGCCATCGTTCCCTGATTAGTGTCCCGGGCCTGATGTTGTCCTGCGGTTCTTCTGGTGATTTCATATTGGCTTCCTATCGGCTGTCGCTGCGGAGGTCGAGCCAGTCCAGTTCCACGCGGGTGAGTCTCAGGTCCACGGCGGCGGCAAGCTCCCTGATTTCATTGGGCGAGAAGGCCGCGACCAGCGGGAAGACGTTCAGGTCCTGATTGAGCACGTAGGCCAGCGCCACCTGCGCGGGGCTGAGCCCGCGCTCTTTGCCGAACTGCGTGGCCCGTTCGAGCCTGCGGAAGTTGGCCTCGCATCCATAGCATCGCATGTACAGCGTGTCCAGGTGTTCGGCCTGGTTGGTGCGGCTCAACCGGCCGCTGAACCAACCGCCGGACAGCGTGGACCAGGAGAACACGGGCAACCTTTCGCTGCGGTACCACTTCTGTTCGGCGGCGTGCGCGCCGGTGATGCTGATGCAGTCGTCCCAGGGGGCCTCGACCATCTCGGCGAGACTGAAATGGGGACTGGAGAACGCGAAGGGCTCAAGACCGTGCGCGCGGGCATAGTCATTGGCGGCCGCCACGCGGTCCGCGCGCCAGTTGGACCCGCCAAAGGGCCCTACGAGGCCAGCGGAACGGTGCGCGTTGAGTGATTCCACAATGGGACCGACCGGCACCGACGGGTCGTCACGGTGCAGCCCGTACAGGTCGATGTGATCAAACTTAAGCCGCGCCAGCGAGTCGTGGATGTCGGCTTCGATGTCATAGGATGTGACGCGTTTGCGGTCGGCGTTGTGGTGCGCGCCCTTGTCCAGCAGCACAATCCGGTCACGAATGCCGCGCGAGGCGACCCAGCGCCCGAACACGCGTTCGGTGTCGCCGTTGCCGTAGATGTGCGCGTTGTCGAACGTGTTCACCCCCGCCTCAAACACCGCGTCGAGCAGGGCGTAATCGTCGGCCTCGTTTTCCGGGTTGAGCATGATGCAGCCCTGCACAATGCGCGACACCGGCTTGTCAAGGCCGGGTATGGTTCCGTACTGCATCGAATCCCTTTCCTATCTCGCAGGAGGGTTTTCCGGTCGTGGGAATCGTCCACGCGGTTCCGGGAATCGCGGTTCCGGTTTCAGTCTCCGTATGATGAAGTGCAGAGGAAAGAAGAACAATAGTGAGAGCGTGTCGATGATAAGAAGAAGACCAAGGCAGCCCTTTTCCAAACATTCCAGAACAGCCAAGACAAGATAATACGCGAAAAGCAATACCCAAAATATTATCTCAGGCAGGGTGCACCGTTTCACAGCCCAATATGCCACGTATCCGCAGAGAAGTAAGACGAGGAGGTAGAATATAGAGTCCATCCACAAGTGTCTAGCCTGAGTGGTGGTTAAGACCGTTTCCCAAGGCACGTTTTCGGGGCTGACAGTTCTTACCAGGATCAGTGCTATGACATTGGATACGAGGCCCGCACAGAGGGACACAAGGGCCAGAAATCTGAATCCGGCATAATAATCGAGTCTCCATCTTCGCTCCACAAGACCACCCACTTCTTGTTGTTTCCTATTCCATCGGATACTTGACGCCCCACTGGGCGCGCATTTCGTCCAGGGTGCCCATGATGGCGATGGATTCGTCGAGCAGCATGACGTCGCTTTCCAGTTTGCCCGCGCGCATGCAGTCCATCACCTCGCGGGCCTGGCAGTTGTAGCCGTTGCCCTCATAGGGCAGTTCGAAGGTTTCGGGGTCGAAACCGTTGACCGTAAGCCCGGCCTGGGTGCCGCACCAGAAGGGCGAGGTCAGATGGATCATGCCGTTGGTGCCGACAATGCGCGCCTCCTGCTGGGTGTTGGACCGCACGGCACTGGACACCAGCGCCAGTCCACCGCCGGGAAAGCCGAGCACGGCGCCGTTCATGTCGTCCACGCCGGTCGGCCCGATTTCGGCCATGGCGGCGATACGGTTGGGCACGGCGCCGAACACCATTGCGGCGAAAGAAACGGGATAGATGCCGACGTCGAGTAGGCCGCCGCCGCCGAAGGCGGGGTCAAACAGGCGGCTTTCCTCTTCGTATTCGGTTCGAAATCCGAAATCGGCATAGACCATCTGCGGCGTGCCAATGCGGCCCTCTTTGAGCCATTTGCGCGTCTGCACGACGGTGGGCAGGAAGCGCGTCCACATGGCCTCCATAAGGAACAGCTTCTCCGCACGGGCCAGGTCGACCATTTCTTCGGCTTCGGCGCGGTTGATGGCAAAGGGCTTTTCGCACAGCACCGCCTTGCCGCCGTTGAGCGCCATGATGGTGCAATCCTTGTGGCCCGAGTGGGGCGGGGCGACGTAGATCACGTCCACCTCCGGATCGGCGCAGAGCGCCTCGTAGGATCCGTGGCGGTGCGGGATGCCATACTTGTCCGCGAAGGCATTGGCGCTGGACATGCTGCGCGAACCCACCGCGACAACCTCCGCGTCGGGCAGCACCTTCAAGCCTGCGACCATCTTGTGCGTAATGTTTCCTGTGGCCAGGATGCCCCAGCGAATCTTTGAGTAGCTCATTATGCCCCCTGTTAATGCGGTTATTTGCATTTTTGTTAACATTATGTTACGCTTTGTTAACAGATGTTGCTTACAGCCAATCACTCAACAAGGATAAGTCATGGGCAGACGAAAAGACAAGGGATACCACCTCGTCAAGCGGGGAAAGAAATGGTATGTCTACCATAGATACACCGAGGGCGGAAAGCTTAAGGGACAATCAACGGGTGAGTCTGACAAGACTGCTGCAACAAAGAAAGCTATCAGCATTCTGAAGACTGCGAGACTGTACCTTGAAGGCGACTTAGATACAGACACAGGCGAGCCAGTTTTAAACGAGACCTTCGATGCGATTGTTGATGAGATGAATGCTCTGCAGGAAAGGGTCATTCCGGAATTTGATTCGTTGCTTGAGCAGTACAAGACATACACAGACAAGACCTATTCACCGATGGATTCCAAAGGGCGCATTAACTTCTTGACTCTCTTTTTCGCGTATTGCAAGACCAATGAAATCTACGGCGTGAAACACATCACACACTCAACCCTGGAAGACTATGTCGCTTCTCGCAAGATTGTTAAGTCAAGTACATATACACAAGCTACCAGACTTCAAGCCTTCTTCAAATGGGCGGTTGGCCACAATCTCGTGCTCTCTAATCCCATTAAGGCTCAGTCGTTCAAGCTTACCAACAAGGAAAAAAAGGTTCACGTACAAGGGATCATTCCGTTGAACGATTCCCAAATCGCAGATTATGAAGATTTGTTTAAGCCGAACCCTAGGGATTATTTGTTCTTTATGGTCGCTCTGCACACTGGAATGCGCTGCAACGAGATTATGAACCTGCTTTTTAGCAACATAGATTTTGCCAACAAGCT
>CAIJOU010000461.1 GCA_903822375.1 Candidatus Hydrogenedentota bacterium | reverse complement strand
GCCCTTCACGATGCGCCGGCCCGCTTCATCGGCCGAAGCGGTCCATTCCCAGACGTTGCCGTGCATGTCATACAGCCCAAAGGGATTGGGCGCGTAATGTCCCACCTCTGCCGGGAGAAACGAGCCGTCGTCGAAGCGCGCATCCTGGGGCACCCAGTTGTCGTACTTGTTCGGATTGGGCAGCAGGTTCACTTGGATATAGGTGTTGCGCGCGAACTCGCGCAGCCGCACGTCGGCCAAGTTGGCGCATTTCGAGAAGTCGGCGTCCATCCCGCCATACCAGAACGGCGTATGCCTGCCCGCACGGCAGGCGAACTCCCACTGCGTCTCTGTCGGAAGGGTGAAGGTCTCGCCGGTCTTCCCGGACAGCCAGCGGCAGAAATCCATCGCCCGGTTCCAAGACACCCGAACCACCGGCTGTTTCGACCCGTTCACCGGATAGCCGCGCACGCCGAACTGGTAGGAGTGCATGGACTCGACACCGCTGTCATGGGAAGCGTCAAACCGGGCATATTGATCATTGGTCAGTTCGAAACGACCCATCCAAAACGGCTTCGCCGCCGCGTCCGCCGGAATGCGCACCATTTCCAGCGCAAGGCCGTCACCGAGATCCACGGCGCGCACCGCACCCGCCTCAACCGGCGTGGAAGGCTTGTCTGACTCCGCCACGGCTTTCGTATCCGGCCCGGGCGTAACCGGCCCGTCGGGCATGCCGATTTCGGTGGGCAGCACGGCCTCGTGGTCCACGTCGACGTTGGCATACTTGCGCATCAGTTCGCGGCGGCGTTCCGCCGTCTTGCCCATAGCCTCCACGCCGACGATTTCCGTCCAGGTGCCGTGATAGGGCGTGTTCAGATCGATCCACGTGTTGATACGGTCCCAAGCCTCGGCGTCCAGCGTGACGCCGTGGTGGCCCAGTTCCAGCATCTGCACCAGTTCGGTGGTGCGCCCATGAAATTCCATCGGCGTCAGCAGATGATCGTCGCTTTCGATGCCGGGCCGGCGCACATAGCGGTGCAGGTTGGCGTAGGCCACGGAAAACTTGCCGCCCACGGCCGGACTCACGCTGCCGGGAAAGTCGCTCTTCCAGTCGGTGATTCTTTCCGTGCCGCGCAGGTCGGGACGCTTGGGGTCTTTGCCATCGTGGCAAGACAGGCAGTAACGGTCCAGCACGGGTTGCACCTCGCGGGCAAAACTGAAACCGCGCGCGGCACCGCGCCAGGGCGCGACCTCCGCCGCCGCACGGCGCGACGCGATAGTCGCATGGGCGGACGGCGTCGAATTCTGCCGATCGTGGCAGCCCACGCAGGACACCGCCTCGCCGGGCATGCCCACAAACCAGCTTCGCATGAGCTGCAGCGCGCGCCCCTGCGCGTCCAGCGGCTGCACCGCAATGGGGATATCCGCAGGCACGCGGAAGAACGCCGAACCATCATCCTCCACCGGCACCGTGCCCAGGATGCGCTTCACATCCCACGGGCCGTCCATGCCGACGGCGCCCATGAGTCCGCCCATCTTGCGGTAGCCGTAGCTGTAGGAGATCAGCCGCAGCGATTTGACCGTCCCGCGCGGAATGCCCGCCAGTCCTGGCCCCGAATAGAGGTCGGCGATGTAGACCGTGGCTTCCTTCTCCCCCGGCTTCGCCTTGTCGGGAATGGCGGGCGGTGCCGGCTTTGCCTGCACCGGCACCGGCTCCAACAGCGCATAGCCCGGCTCCTCGCGGAGCAGCGTCATGTTGTCGAAAATGTCCACCAGGTAGATGCCCCAGTTCGACTGTGCCGTCGGCTGCGACGCCACGAGAAAGTACTTGTCGCTCAGCGGCCAGGGGTGGAGGAACTTGGGCCACGAGTTGTCGGCGAGATTGTCGATGGTCACCTGCGGCACCGGCTTGCCCCAGCCCGGAATGCGTTGGACCGCGCCGTCGGTTTCGCTGCGGCCGAGTGCGGGGTCGAGCACCACCAGTTCGCCCATGCGCGGCACCCCATGATGCCCCGACACGATGGCCACCACCCTGGTCGGATGGTTCGGAATGGGCCGCGCCTGGATGACCGTGGTCGGCCAGTAGGAATTGCTGCCGTAATACTCCGCCTGCCCCGTGCCGTCGGGGTTCATGTGAAACAGCAGCCGCGTGTTTGCGTGGGGCAGGTCGGTGTACTCCCAGCGCGTGTACAGGATGCGGCCGTTGTTCAACACGGTCGGGCACCAGTCATGGTCCTGGTCAAAGGTCAACTGGCGAATGCCCGACCCGTCAGCGTTCATGATGCACAGGTTGGCCACGCTGTCGCTGCCGTAGACGCAGGGCACACCCTGGTAGTTCGCCGTCGATGCATAAATGATGCGGCCGTCGGGCAGGTAGCATGGGTCGTAATTGTCCACGTCCGCCTCTTCGCCGGTTGTCACCTGCCGCAGGCCCGACCCGTCCACGTGCAGTTCCCAAATCTGCGAGCGATCGTGGCTGCCCGGCATCGAGAACAGCAGCCGGTCTCCCTCAAAGTGCACCTCCACATCGCCGACAAAGCGCGACTTGTCCGGCCTGTAGAGCGTTTTCAGCGGCCCTTCGGGCTTATTCAGCGACAGGAAAGCCAGCTCGTTGTCGTAGTTGTTCAGCGGCAGCGAGCAGTTGCCCTGCCAGTTCTGGGGCAGGCCCAGCGAGGGGTCCTTGGCGTTGCGCTTGATGACCAGCACGCGGTCGATGGACGACAGCAACGGATTGGCCAGCAGCGCCTCGCGCTGAAACGCCGTCAATTCGGCCGCAAACGCGGGGTCGGCGGCGGTGTCCGGCGCATCGGCGAGCCGTTTTTCATAGGCGACGACGCGACCGAGCCAAGCCGCACCGTTGGGATAGGCTTGCGGTCCCTGCACGGCAAGGTCGGCCACGGCACGGTGCAGGGCCGCCAAGTCCACCGGTACGGCAAAGACCGTTCCCGCCGAAAACAGCAGGAAGAGCGCCAGCATAAAGCAGCATGAACGGGCGGGATCTTTGCACATGGTCGCGTTACTCCGGCGGCACAGAACCCACAGTCCTCCACCACCGCATCATCATAGCCGTCCATTGCGCCGCGGCGCAACGGACGAGAGCAGGATATCCATCTGCAACGCGCCGCTTAATCTAGAAGCGGCTTCCAGCCGCTTTCCGTCACGGTCCGGCACCACGGCCAAAGAAGAACGCGCCAAGATGGCGCGTCTACGTTGAGGCTTCATCAACGCCGCGGCCATGGAAAACCACCCCGAATTGCATCCGATTTCGCAATGCCGCGGTCAGCTTAGAGAGCAAACTCCTTCACGACCACGGTGTGGTGGCTGGAGGGATTGCCGCGCTTGCGGATGAGGGATTCCCACCAGTCAATGGTGTTTGGTTTGGGAATGAATTGCGGCGGGCGCGCCGTGAAGCCCAATGCGGTGACATCGAGTATGCGGTGCTCGTCCTCTTCGATCCGCACACGCAGGGGCGTTGCGGCGTCGACCACGAGGGTCAGCCGGATTTCGCCCGTGCGGGGCATGACGGGAATCTCGAGCGTCCAGTCGCCGTCCCCGCCGCGCAGTTCGCCGAAGCCCTCGGCGCTTGCGGCGTGAACATGCTGCGGGGCAAGCACCTTGAGCCGGGATTGGTTCACCTTTCGCGGGGACACATAACCCAGGGTTACGGTCCTTTTCCCGTTTTCGGTCGCGTCGCTGATGATGTCCAGCTTCGGCCCCTCGAGCGGCGCCAGCGGCGCGTCGGCGCACAGGCAGACGTCATTGCGGTCGGGCAGGACGTCATGGATGGAGCCCTCGGTGCATCCCTTCGCGAAGAACTGTGCGGAGTAGGCATCCGGCTTGGCATCGCTGCTCATCCAGATGGCACGGTTCGCGCTGAGGTTCAACCCGTAGGCCAGGCTGGACATCTTGGGCTTGTCCGGGGTGAATCCGTTGGTGGCCCAGCCGATGGTTATGAACACGATGCCGGCGGCCAGCAGGCTCATCGCGGCGTTCAGGTGTCGCCTGCCCAGCACGGCCACCACGGCCGGTGCAAACAGCGCGGCCGCGGCAACGAAGAGTGCCGCGGCGGGAATGATGGTGAATCCGGGGCTCATGTAGTAAATCGCCTGAATGCCCGGCACTGCAATCAGCAGAACGGGCGCAACGAGGGCGGTTTCAAACAGCACCCCGGCGGTCGCGGCGTTGCGCGCCTTGAACACCATGCCCCCGGCCAGTGCGATCGTGCCGAGAATGAGCGGCCATGCGGCAGCGTAGCTTCCGGTGGGCAGGTTGCTTTCGATTCCGGCGAGCGCCACGGCCCAAAGCAACAGCCCGCCCGCAAGGAGATTCTCCGTCGATATGCGCCGCCCGACCGCGCCGTACAGGGCGGCCACGACGCCTGCGGCCATCGCCTGGAAGGCCAGCAGGTACCACATGCCATTGTAGGTCAGGTAGACATAGAAGAACTTGTAGGTGAGCCGGAGAAGCGGGTATTCGAGCAGCGCGACCAGGGCCAGCGCCGCGAGAACGAGCAGAACGGACGCCAGCACGCCGCGCAGGGAAAGCATGCGGCGCATGAGCCCGAGTGCGAGCACAAGGATCAGCAGAAGGGCGGCGCACCACGCGATGGGCCGGCTCCACGATTTGGGATAGACCACCAACTGCGACCCGACCGTGTTAAAGAAGACCGCATCGTCGCCCTTCGCCATTTTCTGGGTACTGTTGCCGTACTGGCGCGCAAGGGCCACGGCATAGGCGCCCTGATGCTGGAGCGAATCGGGGCTGAGCTTCGTCGGGTTGTCGTTTGCGCTGTGGTAATAGCCAAGGCCGCCCACGAACGCGACGTTGTACCCCAGCACACCCCGCTCTTTCATGCCGCCGAAGTCGGTGCCGTTGGGGGTGCGGTGGTGCACCTCCCACATAATGGAGTTGGTCTGCGGGCAGGCGCCGGCCCGCGCCAGTTCGCGCATCAGGGGCAGGTTGCCCATGCTGGTCTCGAACATGAACGCGGGGCCGTGGTTGCCGCGCGCCTCGAAAGCCAGCACGACGTTGAGGTTTTGCAGCCAACGGTGCTTGAGCGCGCGGCTGGCCCCGCCCATGCCGTGCTCCTCGTCGCCGGTGAAGATGAACACAACGTCGTTCTTGAGCGGTGGGCCCTGCTTGAGCACGCGGGCCGTTTCCAGCATCACCACGGTTCCCGAGCCGTCATCGGCTGCCCCGGGGCCGTAGGCCACGCTGTCATAATGGGCCTCCAGGGCAAAGGTGTCCGTGCCGCCGGTGCCGGGAATACGCGCCATGACATTTTCGAGCACGCCTATCCTGTTGCCCTCATTGACGGGAATGCGGTCAACCTCCACCTCCACGCCGTAGCCGGTCAGCGTTGCAACAATGTAGTCGCGCACTTTTTCCAAAGCGGGGCTTCCCGCCGGGTGGGGCTCGTTGAACGCGGTACGGCTATGCTGCAATGCTCGCATGCCGGAGAACTGGTCGGTTGGAGCGGTTTCCGAAAGCGCTTTCGGCGGCTGTGCGCCCCAATAGGCGATTGCGATCGCGGCCAGGAGAAAAGCCAGCAACAGCGGGCGGGTCCAGGGTGCGGGATATTGCATGGTCGAAAAGCTCCTTTGGGCATGTTCAGGCGTTCGCGCCATGCAGGGTTGGACCACGGCTGGGACTCGGCGGTTTTTAGTACCACGACGCCTCATGCAGCGCTCGCTGAAAGTCTGGCATAATATAGGCACCCGCCCCGGAAAACCACCCCTTTTGGAGGTTTTATGGAGAAGTTGTACACCGTCGGCCTGCTCATCGGCTCGAACCTGTTCATGACCTACGCATGGTACGGTCATTTGAAGGATTTGAAAGGCAAGGCGCTGTTTCTTGTCGTGATGGCGAGTTGGACGGTGGCATTCTTCGAGTACTGCCTTCAGGTACCCGCAAACCGTATTGGCTATCAAGTCTTCTCGCTGGGACAATTGAAGGTAATCCAAGAAATAATAAGTGTGGGCGTGTTCGCCGCCTTCTCCGTGGCCTACATGAAGGAACCGCTTCGTCTGGACTTCCTGTGGGCGGGGTTGTGCCTCGTGGCAGCGGCGTATTTTATGTTTCGCGGGGGCGGCGCGGTGGCAAGTTAGAAAGAGCCTGCTTCTCCAATTCTGTTTCAATGAAAGCATGCCGTCGCAAGATGATAGGGAACGCAACCATCCTGTAAGGGCGAAACCCCTGCATTACTCAACCGACGTATATGAGCGGGTTCCTCCAAAGGTCGGATGCTATCGCAATTGAGGCCCCCGGGATATCTGTTGACGCCAAAAGAGACTCTGCAAGATTTCCAGAAACCCCGTGACACAATAATGGCTCAGGCCAGCTCTCGAAGTCGGACAGATCATTGGGCTACACTTGAAATTGGGCTTCCCCGCTTAATTCAAAATAGACTGTCATACATGGGAGAGAATTAGCAATGAGGATCTTGATGTGCTTGATTGAGATTGGGCTATTCGGCACATTTTTGGCAATATCGGGGTGCCAACCGACTGCCACCCCGACTCCCGAGCCCATCGACTCAACGCAGTCAAAGATGAGTCAGCACGAACCGCCGGTTGATACCCACCCCACCGAAGCGGAAAGGAACTCACATAACGTTGTTGTCGAAATGGTCTCCGTGCCTACGACTACGTTTCCCATCGGGCAGGGTTCTGCTGACAACTCCTATTCTTCGGCGTCACCAGAGCATCAGGTGACAGTGGCAGCATATCAAATAGGTAAATTTGAGGTGACGAACAAGCAGTATTGTGAGGTGTTGAATTGGGCCTTGGCACAGGGCTGCCTGAGGACCGGTTCGAATACCGCGTGGTCCGGCACGGGGGATATCTACGCGGGCGACAACCTGCAACTCATCCTCAGACTCAGCGATGGGCAATGCGATATTCAGAACAAGAATGGGGTGTTCTCTTCCAAAACGCGAACAGGTCTACCCGTCACGACAACATACTCTATGGAAAGGCATCCAGTCGGGGATGTTACCTGGTATGGGGCGGTGGCATTCTGCAACTGGCTTAATCAAATGCAGGGGTTGCCGGCGTGTTATGACATGTCCTCGGAGAACTGGCCACTGACGAAAGCCCCACCGACCCCGGGCGGTTACCGATTGCCATCGGAGGCAGAATGGGAGTGTGCAGCAGCATGGGACGGCACTAAGCACTGGAGTTATGGCTTCTTAGCCAGCGCCACAAACGCACTGAACACCCGGTGCAATGTATACACTCCGGACGCAACTTTCGTGAATCCACTGGGTCTGAAGGAACCCTATACTTCGCCAGTCGGCTGGTTCAACGGAACGAATGTCAGTCCAAACGGCAACGTGGCGACCGTCGACAGTGCGAGTCCATTGGGCGCATACGACATGAGCGGGAATGTCTATGAATGGTGTACCGATTGGTTTGCCCGCTACACTTCAGAGGCTCAGATGAATCCGACGGGTCCCGCAACAGGTGTGTCAAGGACGCTGCGCGGTGGTTCATGGCGCAATACATGGGTATGTGGCGATTGCACACATCGAGAAGCCTCCCCCTCCATCCCCTCAATCTTTACCCCGGACTTCTCGCTCAGTCAAGTCGGATTTCGTATTGCACGAACTCCATAGCGCAGAGGCGTCCCTGCCAAGTTGGAGCCGCTCCGTCTGGACTTCCTATGGGCGGGGCTGTGCCTCGTGGCGGCGGCGTATTTTATGTTTCGCGGCGGCGCGGTGGCAAGTTGACTGGAACGGTCCGCCAGCCAAGAGTTCGGAACAACATACCCCTACCGCCTTGCGGCGGTTGTCCCCCTTCGAAGGGGGACTTTGGACCGCATCGTTCACCACCTCGCGGTTGCCTCAAAGCGGGACTTGAAAGCCTGCCTGGAAGATGATCATGACGCAACAAGAATGACCCCAAACCCAAGCCGTATAGATCCCCCTTCTTGAAGGGGGTGGTCGGCGAGAGCCGACCGGGGGATGGTGTCCCCCTACCCGGCGGCCTCGCGCTCGCGAATGATTGGGGGATTGGCTTTGAAGGATTCGACGCAGCGGCGCACCAGTTCGCGCGGATTCTCGTCGAAGAAGATCCTCGAACCCGTCGGTTTTTCGATGACCGGCAGAATGTCGTCAATATGGTCGGCCACGCCGCCCGTGCCGGTCAGCACGCCGATGAGCCGCCCCTCGTCATAGGCAATGGCAAACTCGCCGAGCGTTCCCGAGCGGCCGCCGACGATGATGACAATGTCGCAACTGCGCACGCCGATCGTCTCCCGGCCCATCAGTCCCGCCCCCGTGTAAATCATCACGTCAATATGGTCGATCGGGCTGCCGTAGCGGTTGACGTGCTCGTCAAAACTCATTGCGGGCGACACGCCGACGGTAATGCCGCCGCGCTCCTTGCAGCCGATAATCGCCTCGTGCGGCAGGCCGGGACAGCCGCCGGTGAGGATGGCGCAGCCCTCGTCGGCAATCGCGCGCCCCATTTCCCGGCAGTTTTCCAGCGCCCCCGGGTGCATCTCACCGCCCGCCGAGCCCATGACCCCAACCTTGATCAAACCGCAATACATTACCGCTTCCCTTTCTCCGGCATGTCGGCCAGCAGCGCCCGCGCGTGGCCAAGACTGATTTCCGACACGGACCCGTCGAGCAGGCGCGCCACCTCGCGCTCCCGCTCCTCCCCGTCCACACGGTCCATGCCGGTCACGGCGTGTCCGCGCACATCGTGCTTGCTCACAGTGAAATGCGTTTCGGCTGCGGCGGCAATCTGCGCCAGATGGGTAATGCAGATAACCTGATGCGACCGGGCCAGCGCCGCCATTTTCGCCGCCACGCGCCGCGCCACCACGCCGCCCACACCCGCGTCTATCTCGTCGAAGACCAGCGTGGGGATGCGGTCCGCCCCTGCAAAGACGGATTTGAGCGCGAGCATGATGCGGGAAATCTCACCGCCCGAAGCCACGGTGCGCAGGGGGCGCGGCCTCTCCCCCGCGTTGGCCGACAGCATGAACTCAACGCGGTCAATGCCGCGCGCGCCCAGGTCGGTTTCCTCGATGCGGGTTTCGAAATGCGCGCCTTTCATGTCCAGGTCGCGCAGTGCGGCGATCACCTGTTTGTCCAGCCTTGTCCCGGCGGCACGCCGTGCGGCGGAAAGCTTCCGGGCCGATTCCATTGCCTCCGACAGCGCGGCGGCGCGCTCGCGCCGCAACGATTCCAACCGTTCGTCCCGATTCTCATAGCCCTCCAGTCCCGCGGCGGCACGTTCGCGGTAGGCGAGAATGGAATCCACATCGGGACCGTACTTGCGTTTGAGCGCGCCCACCATGGCCAGGCGACGGTTGATCTCGTCCAACTCGCCGGCGTCGAATTCCATGCGCGAGGTGTGCTGCCGGATTTCCGACGCGACCGAATCCACCGCCTCCCGCGCCTCCGCCAACTGGCGGGACAGTTCGCCAAATTCCCCGTCTATTTCGGACAGCGCTTCGAGGTCCTTCAGCGCGGCGTCGATGTTGTCGATGGCCGCGCCCGACTCGTTTTCGTAAAGACCGTTGTACACCTGGTTGGCCAGCGTGAAGAGCGTTTCAGCGTGGGTGATGCGGCGCTGCCGCGCGCGAAGTTCCTCCTCCTCGCCCGGCTGAAGTCCGGCGGCGTCAATCTCGTCCACCTCGAAGCGCAGAAACTCGGCACGCCGCGCGCGTTCGCGATCGTCCGTCTCCAATGCCGCAATGTCGCGGTCAATGGCAGAAAGCCGCGCCACGGCAGCCGCGACGCGTTCGGCCAGTTCGCCCTCGGCCGCAAACGCGTCGAGCAGGTCCATCTGGCATTCGGGGCGCAGCAGCGACTGGTGCTCGTGCTGCCCGTGCAGGTCGACCAGTTCGTCGCCCAGCGCGGCCAGCAGCGACGCCGGCACGATACGGTCGCCCGCATAGGCCCTGCCGCGCCCGTCGGCGCTGATGCTGCGCGAAAGGAGCAGCGCCCCGTCCTCCAGTCCCACGTCATGATCGCGGAGCAGCGCGCGAAGACGGGCCGAGGGTTTGTCGATGCGGAAGACGGCCTCCACCCGGGCTGTTGCCTCGCCGTCGCGCACCATGTCGGCCGAGGCGCGCGCGCCCAGCACGAGGCCCAGCGCCCCGACGATGATCGACTTGCCCGCGCCGGTCTCGCCGGTCAGCACGCCAAAGCCCGGCCGGAACTCCACTTCGAGCCGGTCAATCAGGGCATAGTTTTGGATGCGCAGCGTTTCCAGCATAGGGACGTCACCCGCGGGGGCTCAGCGCTCCAAACGGCGCAGGTAGGCCAGAAACTCCCGGTTTCCGGCGGGCCCCAACAAGGGAGAGGGTATCACATCGATTTCACGAAATCCCAGTGCACGCGCCAAGTCGCAGACTTCTTCGACCACCCGCTCGCGCACGGCCTCGTCGCGCACCACGCCGCCCTTGCCCACCTGCCCGCGCCCCGCCTCGAACTGCGGCTTCACCAGCGCCACACCCGCGGGGTCTTCCGACAGCAGCGGCATCACGGCGGGCAGCACCAGGCGCAGCGAGATGAAGGAACAGTCGACCGTGAAAAAGGAGGGCCTTTCCCCCAATTGGGCCGCATCCAGATGGCGGATATTGCAGCGTTCCAGCACCACAACGCGGGGATCCTGCCGCAGTTTCCAGGCCAGTTGACCATAGCCGACATCGACCGCATACACCTTTGCCGCGCCATGTTGCAGGAGGCAGTCGGTGAATCCGCCCGTGGATGCGCCCACGTCGATGGCGACTTTCCCCGCCACCTCCGGCGAATAGGCGGCGAACGCCGCCTCCAGTTTGTCTCCGCCCCGGCTGACAAAGCGCGGCGGCTCACGCAGCACCAGTTCCAAGTCGGCCGCAACGCGCCCGCCCGGCTTGTCCTGCACCGTTCCGTCGGGTCCGCAGATCTGGCCGGTCTGGATGAGCCCCTGCGCCTTGGAGCGGGTCACGCCAAAGCGGCGCTGCACCAGCACATCGAGCCGTTCCTTCTTCATCAGGATGACGCCCGTTCATTGGATTCACGCCCGGGACGCAGGGTAAGCCACGCGCTGAAGGCAGCATAGTAGGCGACGTAAACCCAGGACAGCCGCACCGGCAGCACATGTCCGTTTGGATGCCGGACCAGCGCCACGGTAAGACAAAGCGCCCAGAGCGAGCCAAAGACGACGTTGAACGCGCGCCAGTGCGGTGTTCGGCTCGGATAGAGGCAACGCAACGGCAGGAATGAGGCCACGGCAAAAACCAAAATGATCGACACGTTCAGCCAGGGGGGCGTCTTCAGCATGAACATGTAGAACACCGTGATGTTCCAGTACGAAGGAAAGCCGCTGAACGCGTGGTCGGCGGTCTTGGCGTCGCTGCGCGCGAACTGGTAGCCCGACGCGATCAGTATGGCCGCGGCGGCCGGATAGCGGCCCAGCCCCCCCGCCAGCCAGGATTCGCACAGGAAGAATGCCGGCACCACGGACCAGGTGAAGTAGTCCACCACGTTGTCGAGCAGTGCCCCGTCCACCGAAGGGACCACCGTCTTCACGCGAAAGGTGCGTGCCAGCGCGCCGTCCACGCCGTCAATGGCGATGGTCAGCGCCATCCACCAGAGCGAAACGACAAGGTCCCCCCGCGCCGCAGCCACCAAGGCAAACAGGCCTACGACCGCACCCGATGCGGTCAGCAGATGGACCCCCCAAGCGCAGGACAACTCAAAGAGACGTACTGGTGTTTTGTTCTCGGGCATCGTCACCTCACGGGGATTCGTCGGTCGGGGTTACGGGAACGATCGGAGTGTTTCCAGGCGACACAGACGCCGGGGTTTGCTGTTGCTGCCGCCGCTGCTTCTCCAGCGCTTCCCGCTGTGGCTCGATCTCCCGGCGGAAACGCGCCACGGCCCGGTTGTGCTCCTCCTCCGTGTTGCTGAAAGTGTGCGTGCGGCCGTCGGCGTTGGACACGAAATAGAGGTTCTTCGTGTCGGCCGGGCGCAGCGCCGCGCGAAGACTGGCCGCGCCGGGACTGGAAATGGGCCCCGGCGGCAGGCCGTTCTTGATGTACGTGTTGTAGGGCGAGTCCACCTCGCGGTCCTCGTACAACAGGCGCTGCCCGTACTTGTTCAACACAAACTGGAGCGTCGTGTCGAGCTGCAGCGGCATCTTCTTGTCGATGCGGTTGTAGATGACCCGGGCGACCAGCGGCCGCTCCTCGTCCACCTTGGTTTCCTCCTCGACCAGCGAGGCGATGGTGACGATTCGCATCTTGTTCAGTTTCTCCGCACCGGGCACTTCGGCAGCCAGTTTCTTGTACTGCTTCTCGAACTGGGCCGCCATGCGCTCCACCAGCGCGTGCGGTTCCGGCTCGGCGTCGAAGAAGTAGGTGTTGGGCATGAGAAAGCCTTCCAGCGAATCCGCATCAATGCCCATTTTCTTGATAAGCACCTGGTCGTGCGCCGCCTCGATGAACGCCTTCGGGTCCTTCACGAGTTCCGAAGCCTGCCGGATGGTCAGCCCCTCCGGCACGGTGACCTTGAACTGCGCTTCCACCACCTGACGCGACGGCCCCTTGTAAAGCTGCCGCAGCAGTTCGAGCGCCGAGTTGCCCCGGTGCAGCCGGTACGCCCCGCTTCGGAGCGGCTGGTTTGTGCCGTCGATCTGCATGGCCAGGCGGAAGAAGGCCTCGTGCTCGATCAGGCCGTTCTCGACGAGCATCCGGCCCACATCGCGGCCGGTGGCCTTCTGGGGAACGACGACTTCGACCTCCGGACCGGCCACGCCGGGCTGGGTAACGTGGTCATACACGACAAAGGCCACCACTGCGCCCGCCACCCCCGCCAGCAACAGGGCGGCCAGGCCGAAAAGCACCGCCGTGGCCAGAATCCGAAAGAAGGTCCAGCGGCGGCGCGGCGTGTCGAAATCGGGCTCGTCCTGCCGGGTCATGGGCGCGGCTCCCGCGCGCGCAGGTCCGAGGCGGCGCGGTCGAGATGGGCCTGGAGAATGTGTGTGGCGGCGATTTTGTCCACCACCAGCTTGCGCTTGTCGCGGCGCACGTTCGCGCCGATCAGCATGCGGTTGGCGGCGGCGGTGCTGTAGCGTTCGTCCTGGACAACCACCTCCACCGTAACGGCGGCGCGCAGGCGCTCGATGAACGCCAGCGTTTTCTCCGCCTGCGGCCCGTGGCCGCCGGCTTCGTTCAGCGGCACGCCCGCGACGATGCGGACCACTTCCTGCTCGTCGGCAATCTTCTTGATCGCGGCGACCGCCGCGTCCCGGCTGGCCTCCTTCACCACGGCGTGCGGACTGGCAATCATCCGCATCGGGTCGCTCAGCGCCACGCCGATGCGCACGTCGCCTATGTCAAGGCCCATAACCCGGCCAAATTCACTCATGCTCGGCTCCTTCGTCGTCCGGTTCAGTCTTGTCGTCATTGGGGAACGGCTCATCCCGCCAGAGCACCCACCACCCTGCAATACGGTCCGCAAAACTGCCGGGCTTGTCGCCGTACAATCGCGCGCCCAGACGCAACGCCGTGCAGGCGGCCGCTTCCGTGGACCGGGCCGCGGCCGCCTGCACGGCACAAAGCGCCTCTTCCGAAACCGCACCGGGCGGCAGCGCCGCCAGCGTCGTTTTGAGCAGGTGCAGGTCGTGAATATGACCCAGGCAGTCGGTGAGACGGTGCAGTTCCACCTCGACCGCATCGCACAGGCCGGGCCACACCGCCCGCAGCATCAACATCTGATAACGCAAATCCTTCGCGCGCTTGCGCCATTCATGGGCGGCCGTCACCTTCCCCGTCCTGCGCATGGCCGCCATGGCGCGGCAGCCGAGCGCATGGGAGCGGTGCAACCCGGCCCGGAGAACGCGCGCCTCCCGCCCCCGACCCAGCGCGGGGTCATGCGGGGTGGTCAACCGCCCCGATATCAGCAGAAACGCCTTCTCCGCGGCGGCCTCGGCCGAGGCCACCCTCTCCGCCGATTTCTGCGCATCGGTCCGGGCCAGCGCCTCGCGGCAGGCCGCAAATGCGGCCGGCACCGGGTTCAAAGTGGAAGCGGCTTCCAGCCGCTTCCGACGCGGCAGTGATGGCGCGTCCACATTTTCGGCCAGCGCGTCCAGGCATTCCAGCACCGCCGTTGCGTCGCGCAGGTCGGAAATGCACCGTGCGGCATCCCTCAGGACACGGTTCCATTTTCGGAAGACCCGCTTGGGCATGCCTTCTTCAATCAGGCGCAACAGTGCGCGCGCGTATTTTATGCACTTGCGGCACTCATGGATACCCTCGTCCCGCCGTTCCGGCGGGAGCTTGAGACACTCGAGCGCCGCGACCAACTGCATCTCAAGAATGCGCTGTGTCCCGGCGGCG
>CAIJOU010000460.1 GCA_903822375.1 Candidatus Hydrogenedentota bacterium | reverse complement strand
GACAAGATCAACCGCGAGCGAAAGTGCCACATTATCACCATCGAGGACCCCATCGAATACCTGCACACGCACAAGCTGTCGGTCGTCAACCAGCGCGAGGTCAACTCGGACACGAAGAATTTTTCCGCCGCGCTCAAGCGGGTGCTTCGTCAGGACCCCGACGTAATCCTCATCGGCGAGATGCGGGACCCCGAGACGATACAGGCGGCGCTGACCGTCGCGGAAACGGGGCACCTTGCCTTCGCAACGCTTCACACCAACGACGCGCTTCAGACCATCAACCGCATTGTGGATGTGTTTCCATCGGGCCAGCAGGCGCAGATTCGCACCCAGCTCTCTTTCGTGCTTGAGGGTGTCATGGTCCAGCAGCTCGTGCCCCGTTCCGACGGTTTCGGGCGGGCGCTTGCCATGGAAATCATGATTCCAAACGCCGCCATACGCTCGCTTATCCGCGCCGAAAAGCTGGAACAGATTCCGTCCATGATCGAAATCGGCAAGGGCGAGGGCATGATGACCATGAACCAGTCGCTGTACCGTCTGCTGCGCAGGGGGGTCATCACCGCCGACATGGCTTTCAAGCGCAGCATGGACCCCGAAGGACTGCAAAGTCTGGTGGAGAAAGGGTTGCGGGATTGACACCCCAGCGGTGGTCATGACTGACGCCCACCGGGAATTGCCGCCGGACGCCGGCGGCGGGGCGCGCGTTCGGCCGGCACGGGAAAAAGTGAATGCCCTGTGGCCGTCCTATGACGGTCCGGTGGGCATGCTTTGGTTCACCGGAATTGCCCGCATCTCCCTTCTTGTGCTCATGGCCGGCGGCACACGGAAGATGGTGGTGGACCCGCTGGCGCACTATGTGCTCATCGCCACCTTCGTGGTGGCGCTCGTCTGCAGCGTCTGGTATTTTGTCACACTGCGGCGGGGCCGGATAGTTTCGGCCACCCTTACCTGGACCCAGGTGTTCATCGACTTCGGTGTGGTGGCCATGACGGTCAACTTCACGGGTGGGCAGGCCAGTTTCTTCACCTCCCTGCTGGTAATTGTCATTCTTGAGGCCGGCGTGCTCATGGGCCTAGTGCAGGGATTCCTGTTCGCAACCCTGTCCGCAGCCTTCGTGTCCGTGGCCGTCCTGTTGTCGGGACAGACTTTGCCGGACAATTTCACGCTCTGGTACAACATGCTGGTCCAGTTCATCGCTTTCTTCTTCACCGCGTTTGTCAGCGGCTACTGGAATCTGCGTCTGGGGCGCATGCGGCAGTTTCAGCGCGAGATTCTGGACAACATGAGCAGTGGATTCCTGATTGCCGACTTGCGCGGCCGCGTGCTGAGCGCCAACCACGCCGCCTGCGCCATTCTCGACTGTTCCCAGGACGAGATTGTGGGGGGCGATGTCGCATCGGTGCTGGTTTCCGCATCCGGCGCGGAGTGTCCGGTTCTCACGGCGCTGCGTGAACGGCGCGACTACACCAGCTATGAATTCCCCGTGCGTTCGGCCAAAGGAAACGTCCGACTCATCGGCCTGACAACGAACCGTCTGCTTGACCGCAAGGGAAACACCTCAACGGTGATTGTTTCCTTCTCCGACCTGACGGAAGTGGCCCGGATGCGGCAGGAGCTGCAGCACCAGGATCGAATGGCGGTAATCGGGGAACTCGCCGCCGAGCTTGCGCATGAAATCAGAAATCCCGTGACTTCCATCCGCGGTGCCATGGAAGAATTGCGCATGGGAACCGCGTCCGAAAAGGTTGCGGAACGTCTTGCGGTAATCGCCGTCCGCGAATCGGACCATCTCAATGAAATCGTCACGGGGTTTCTCGAATTTGCCCGCAACCCTGAAATCGAGCGCCAGCGGGTGTCCCTCGGAGGGCTCGCGCTCGAAATGAAACACCTTTTCGGCGACAGGCATCCCGGGTTAAGGATTGCCGTAGTCTCTCCGGACAAGGACTGCTTCGTCCAAGGCGACCCGACCCAGTTGCGCCAGTTGTTCCTGAATCTTGTGCAAAACGCCGTCGAGGCCATGGACTTCTGGGGAAGCCTGGTGATCTGCATCCGGCACTCCGGTGCGACGGTTGAAATACGTTTTGACGATGAGGGGCCCGGCATACCGCCTGACAAAGTTGCGCGCATTTTCGAGCCGTTCTATACTGGGAAGGAACGCGGTGTGGGAATGGGTTTGGCCATATGCAACCGCATCGTCACCGCGCACAACGGTGCCATTCAGGCAGCCGCACGACCGGGCGGCGGGACATCCATGATCGTGCGGCTGCCCGCTGTGAACTTGGAGTGACAACCCCGGGTGCCCCGCGCCCCCCGAAGGCAGGAGTAGCCAAGTGCCTACAAAACACCGGGTACTGGTGGTCGACGACGAGCTTAGCATGCGCGAACTGCTGGAAATCGTGCTGCAGGGCTCGGGATACGAGGTCGTGTGCGCCGCTTCCGTGGAGGAAGCGGAGAACCGGCTCAGGGAGTCCGAATGTGACCTAGTTCTGACCGACCTGCATATGAGCAATGATCGGCAGGCGGGATTGCGGCTTCTTGCCTGGCTCGGAGAGAACACGCCGGGGATCCCGGCAATAATGATTACCGCCCACGCCACGATCGAAACCGCTGTTGAGGCCATGCGTCTTGGCGCGACCGACTATATCCAGAAACCCTTCAAGGGAAACGACGAGATCCGACTCCGCGTCCGACGCGCCATTGCAGAGCGCAATCTGCGCCGCGAAAACGAGGCGCTGCGCTTCGAACAGGCCCGCCATGCCCGCCTGGACAGCATGGTGGGTCAAAGCCCCGCGTTCCAGGAGGTAATCGCGATGATCCGCCGTGTGGCGGGCCTTCCCAGCACCGTTGCCATACACGGTGAAAGCGGTGTGGGAAAAGAACTTGTCGCGCGCGCGCTCCACAAACTGAGCAGCCGCGCCGACAAACCCTTTGTCGCCATCAACTGCGGCGGCATCCCCGAAACACTTCTTGAAAGCGAACTGTTCGGCTACAAGAAAGGTGCGTTCACCGGGGCCACGGAGGACAAGGAAGGGCTCTTCGTCGTGGCGAACGGAGGGAGCATTCTCCTCGATGAAATCGG
>CAIJOU010000459.1 GCA_903822375.1 Candidatus Hydrogenedentota bacterium | reverse complement strand
GCCAAGGACGACAACCATCTGCGCGATCGCCGGCCGGAACTGTACGGCATCATCACAGAGCCGAAGCGGTGATCGCGTAGGCACGCAGAGAGGCTATAATCGGGACTGAAAATGGAGTGCCCACAATGCCCCGTCACCGTTTTGCATGCTTGTTCATTCTTACCGTTTCGTTGCTTTTCGGATACGCCTCCGCCGCGGACAATCCCTTCCTGGGCTCGTGGGCGCTCACGCCCACCACAGGCGGGGCCGGTTGGCTGGAAGTAAGGCAGGCGGAGGGGTATCTTGACGGCACGCTGCTATGGATGGGTGGCAGCCCGGAACCCCAGACGCGTGTATGGATGGACGGCGACACCCTGTGCGCGCTGCGCGTGTGGAATGAGAAACTGCGCGACGCTTCAGGCAAGGCAGTTCGCACCGTGGTTCATCCTGTGTCGTTGACGGCCACGCTTTCGGGCGACGCGCTGCACGGCTTTCTTTCGCAACCGTCAAACGACGGGGTCGGCGTGTGGAAGGATGAATTCACCGGTACGCGCACCCCGCCCCTGCCGCCCCGGCCCGACTTGTCAAAGCTGCGCTTTGGCACTCCCGTCGCGCTCATTAACGGCAGGAACCTGGAAGGCTGGGCGGTGATTGGCGGGGCGCATTGGTCCACACTGGGTCTGAAGAAACCGGACGGCAGCGCTGCACAGGGCTGGGTGCCCAAGGACGAAAGCGTTGCCAACGGCTGGAATGTGCGCGACGGCGTACTCGCCAACGACCCGGCGCAGAAAGAGGGCCAGGCCTATATCCGGTATGGAAACCTTCAGACCATGCAGGACTTTGAAGACTTCAACCTCACCACCGAGGTGAACGTTCCGGCCGGCGGCAACAGCGGCATCTATCTGCGCGGCATTTACGAAATCCAAGTCATAGACAGTTTCGGCAAGCCGCTCGACTGCCATAACATGGGCGCAGTCTACGGACGCATCACACCTGCCGTTGCCGCGGAGAAGCCCGCCGGTGAATGGCAGACACTGGACATCACCCTGGTGGACCGGCACGCCACGGTCAAACTCAACGGACAGACCATCATCGACAATCAACCCATCGCAGGATGCACCGGCGGCGCGCTCTGGTCCGACCAGATGCGTCCCGGACCCATCTATCTGCAAGGTGATCACACGGCCGTCCAATACCGAAACATGGTACTGCGTCCGGTGCTGAAGTAGGTTCCCCGCCGCCCGCGTCTGCGACCCGGGCATTGACTTGCGCGGACGAGACTGGAGCCGGCGCGACGGGGCGAACAACTATTCCCCTCCGGCGGCGATTACATCAAACTGCAAATGCCATGGCAAGAGCGGGCCCCATCGGGCACGCCCAACGCCAACAATTCAGACAAGGCCCCGTGCTTTACGGCACGGGGCCTTTATTGTGTGGCGGCAGGGTGGAGCGGCTGGAGCCCGGAGTGGTTGCGCAAAGAGAGCGTGGAATCCATGAGCTTCCAAAAGAACGCGGTCCCATGTGGTACGGTGTGAAGTTCGCGGTGAATGGGGCTCTTCAATGGACAGAATACCGGTGCCGCCTGCTCGAGACACGAGGAAGCGTCCAGGAACTGTCGGCAGTACCCAACGGCACAAACCGGTGTGAATCAATGCACACTTGCCCCATGGCCGAAATGGCATTAATGCCGGGTCCAGTCGCTGTTTGCAAAAGACTGTTTGCCAAGGGATGTCGTAAATTTCTTACCCCTTTGACAGAACGGAGCTATCGGTCAAGCTCACAAACTTCCCTGAAAATGGGCGTTTTATTCTCCCGCGAGCGAATGGCATGGGGGTTGCTAATCGGTTGCTTGGCTGAGGGTTTTAGCAGTTCCGTGCATTGTGCCCGCATTGTCAGCTTGAGAAGAAGACGTCCAATTAGACCGTTCTGCCCGGATCTGTTCCGATGTTGCATGAGTTGGCGTTGGGATAAGAACTGGCAGAGAAATGGCAGCAACCACAGGAGATGAGCCATGCCACAGACAAGTATTGTAACCAGAGTCATTGGGATAATGGCCGCAGCGCTGCTACTTTCAGCATCGGTCGCAGGGGCCGCAACCGTAGTATTCGCCGGGCACACGGAGCCGGTCTACTGTGTGGCCTATTCCCCGGACGGTTTGGAAGTGTTGACGGGCTCTTTTGATGACACGGCAAAGCTGTGGGACGCCACCACTGGCGACTTGCTTTTCACCTTTGTCGGTCACACTTCGGACGTGTACGGCGTGGCGTTTTCTCCGAACGGGGAAACCATCCTCACCGGGTCGGATGACACCACGGCAAAACTGTGGGACCTCACGACGGGCAACGTAATCCACACCTTCACCGGACATGCAGGCCCCGTGGGTTCCGTGGCATTCTCTCCGGATGGGGAGACCATTCTTACCGGTTCCGATGACGGCACGGCAAAACTGTGGGACGTCGAAACGGGCGCCGAAATCCGCTCTTTCACAGGGCACACAGCGCCGGTGTACTCCGTGGCGTTTTCCCCGGATGGCGGGAAGGTTCTCACCGGGTCGATGGACTACACGGCAATGCTGTGGGACCTGGAAGTGGAAACGGCGCTCCTCACCTTCACAGGTCACACGGACGAAGTGTGGTCCGTGGCGTTTTCTCCGGACGGCACGAAGGTGCTCACCGGGTCGGCGGATGCCTCGGCAAAACTGTGGGACGCTGAAACGGGCGATGAAATGCGTACCTTTACCGGCCACACGGACCTCGTGAGTTCCGTGGCCTTTTCTCCGGACGGAGCGAAGGTCCTGACCGGATCTTGGGACCACACGGCGAAGCTGTGGTCGGTGTCCACGGGCGCGGAAACCCGCAGCAGTTTCAACGCACACACGGACATAGTGAACAGCGTGGCGTTCTCGCCGGACGGAAAGCAGGTGCTCACCGGTTCGGACGACACCACGGCGATACAGGAGAGTGTGCAGGTCCCCTTTACCGGCAGCATCATCATCAACAACAACCGGTCGGTAACGGCCAGCGCCTCCGTTTCCCTGGCGCTGAGTTGGGGCGGCGGTTTGGGGACCGGGCCCGTCAGGATGCGCTTCAGCGACGACGGTTCGCATTGGACCGCGTGGGAGTCGTTGAAGGCATCACGCTCCTACACGCTGCCGGGCGATAACGGCTACAAGACCGTGCGGGTCCAGTTCCTGGACAGCCTGAACAATAAATCACAGGTATTCAGCGACTACATTTTCCTCGACACAGAGCCCCCGGAGGGCAGTATCCTTATCAACAACAACCGTTCCGTAACAACCACCCAGTCGGTCACGCTGAACCTGACCTGGTCGGACGGTTCGGGAAGCGGTGTGAGATTCATGCGGTTCAGCGATGACGGCGCGCATTGGACCTACTGGGAACCGGTGCAGTCCACCAAAGCGTATATGCTGCCACTGCCCAACGGCTATCACACGGTTCGGGTGCAGTTCCTCGATGGGGCGAACAACCATTCACCGGTGTACAGCGATTACATCAAACTTCAAATGCCGTAAGGGCAGGAAGTACCTGCCCCGGCACTGCCGACAGCGCGCCACGCTCAAGGCGCGGAAAACACAGATGCAGTAGACCAAGGGACGACAGGTATTTCGCCTGTCGTCCCTGTCATATGCTGCAGACCACCCCGAAACGGATGCGCCATTGCCCGAACCCACCGGGTGGTGAGACCTCGTTGATCTGGGCCCTGTGCGAAAAGCGCGGCTGTGAGAAGTTCGGGTTAATCGCCGCTTCGCAATACCTGTCCCACCCTGGGGCCGGGCTTGACCGAGCCGTGGCCCACCACCATCTTCCCGTTGATGAACACCCGCTCGATGCCCACGGGGGGACGGTCCGGCTCCTGGAACGTGGCCCCGGAGGCGATGGTCGCGCCGTCGAAAATGACGATATCGGCAAAGGCACCCGCGGCAATCTTGCCACGGTGTTTGAGCCCGAAGTGCTCGGCAGGCAGGCCGGTCATCTTGCGGACGGCCGTTTCCATGGAAAGCAGCTTTTTGTCTCGAACATAACGCCCGATGAATTTCGGGTAGCAGCCGTGGAACAGGTAGGACGGTCTGCCGATGCCCATGAGGATCGTGTCTGTGGAAATGCACACCTCCGGGTCCTTCAATGGTGCGAACATGGACCGCTCGGCCAGCGCGCTGTCCGGCTCACCCATGGTCTCGAAGACCAGCACATGGCCGTCTTCCTCCAGCAGCAGGTCGCAGGCGGCGTCGAGCGGGTGCTTGCCCTGTTCCTGCGCGACCTCCATCAGGTTCATGCCCTCATAGCGCTTGTTCTTTTCTGTTACGACGGCCATGATGGTCGAGCATTCCCAACCCATCACTTTGAAGAAGTTCATCGACCATGAATCGCCCTCCACATGGGGCCATTTCATGTCGCCGTGCTTGATGCTGTGCTTCATGCGTTTGCGCGCCTCGGGGTCGCGCATGCGGGCGAGCACATCCTCTCGGCCGCCCTCCAGTGTCCAGGGCGGAAAGAACGCCAGCAGGTGGGTGAACCCCGTGGTGGTAGGCATCACGTCAATGCCCACCCGCGCCCCGGCGGTATTGGCCTTCAGCACCTGGTCGATGCGCTGGGCAAGCGGACCGTCCAGCGGAATGGGCGGCATCCACCGTTCCGGCACCTTCGAGAGTTGCCGGATCACCGACCGCATCACCGGTCCCGCCGGACCGTAGTCGGGAATCCAGAACAGGTGCGAGACCTGTCCGCGAATGCCGTTCTTCCTGGAAATGTCCAGCACCTCGTCGATGGCCAGCGACAAGGTTGCCGAATAACTGCGCAGGTGGCAGGTGAAAATGGCATCGTGTTTCTTGAGGACCCCGCCCATGTGCTGCATTTCGCGGGTGTCACTCTGGCTGCCGGGGTAGTACTGCAGGCCGGTCGACAGCCCGATCGCACCCTCCTCCAGCGCCTGGTCCAGCGCGCGGCCCATGCCGTCCAACTCTTCGTCGGTGGCATAACGGCGCGCCATGCCCATTTCGTTGAGCCGCAGCAGGCCGTGCGGCGCCAGCACCGCCATGTTGAGCAGCACACCGCGATCGTCAAGCGTGTCAAGGAACTGCCCCATCGTGTTCCACGGACAGTCGCGCGTGATGTCTGATCCGGTGAAAACTTCAATGTACTGCCGCACGGCCTCGGCATTGGCACCGCCCAGCGGGGCCATCGACATGCCGCAGTTGCCGCCGACAAAGGTCGTGATGCCCTGCCGCACCAGCGGCGCAAGCATCTTGTCATGATCGGGCCGGTACACGGTCAGGTCGGCGTGCGAATGGCAGTCGATGAAACCGGGACACACCACTTTCCCCGCGGCGTCGATCACGGTTTCGGCTTGTGCGCCGTCCGCCTTCCCCACCAGCGTGATCCGGTCGCCCTCAACGCCCACATCCCCGATGAACGGCTTGGCCCCCGTTCCATCCACCACCATTCCATTGCGAATCAGCACGTCGAACACGGTGTTTCCTCCCAGGATAGTTGGCAACACTTGGACTGTGCTCCGACGTTGCGCACACGCCTTTGTCGGGCCAGGCAGCCGCGTGTTGAAGATGAGTAAACGTCGATTATCTGCCAATTGCACCATCCTGTCAAGACGCGCTCTTCGTTTCCCGCAGCGGATTCCAGGTACGCTTTGGTAGGTTTCCGAAAATCCGGGGGCGGCGTTTGCGGATTGGATTCTGCTATAATGCGCCCATCAACCCGTCAATTCGTTCCGCTATGCCGGGTTTTCGTATCCGGCGTTCGCGTCCAACCCAACAGAAAGCCACGCATGAAGACTTTTTCCATCGCCATATTGGAAGGCGACGGCATCGGCCCGGAAATCACCCGGGAGGCCGTCAAGGTTTTGCACGCCATCGAGCCGGTTGCCGGCGTGAAGTTTGACCTGCGCTTTGCGCCCTTTGGCGGACAGGCCTGGTTCGACCACGGCACCTCGTTTCCCGAGGAGACCATGCGCATCTGCGACGGGGCCGACGCCATCCTGAAGGGACCCATCGGACTGGGCACGGAAGCGTCAAAGCAGATCCCGGTGAACGAGCAGCCCGAACGGGCGGGGCTGCTGCCGATGCGCAAGCGCTACAACACCTACGCCAATTTCCGGCCGGTGTACCTGCCCCCGGAACTGTGCCATTTCTCGCCGCTGCGCAGGGAGCGCATCCCCAACGGGATCGACATCATGATGATCCGCGAACTGGTGGGCGGCCTCTACTTCGGCGAAAAAGAGGAGGGGCGCAACGAGGCGGGGGGCCGCTATGTGAAGGAGACGCTTGAATACACGGCGGTCCAGATCCGCCGCATCCTGCACACCGGGTTCCAGGAGGCGCGCAAGCGCAAGGGCCTGCTGCACAGCGTGCACAAGAGCAACGTGCTGCTCTCAAGCGTGCTGTGGAACGAGGTGGTTGACGAGGTGGCGCCCGAGTATCCCGACGTCCGGGTGGAGCACATCATCGTGGACGCGGCGGCCACGGCGCTGGTGCTGCGCCCCGAGAGCTTCGACGTGATGGTGATGGAAAATATGTTCGGCGACATCCTGAGCGACCTCGCCGGAGGCATCCTCGGCTCGCTGGGGCTCATGCCGTCAGCCTGCATCGGCACGGAGAAGTCCTACTACGAACCGTCGCACGGGTCCGCGCCGGACATCGCCGGCAAGGGCATCGCCAATCCGTACAGCATGATAGGATCCGTCGCGCTCATGCTCGAAAAGAGCTTTGAACTCGACGATGCATCCCGGCGCATCTGGAACGCGCTGCGCGCGGTGTTCGCCGCGGGCCATGTCACGGCCGATCTGGCCGCGCCGGAAGAGCGCGACAGGGCGCTGGGCACGGCGGCGTTCGGCGATCTCGTCGTGGCCGCGCTCAAGTCATGACGCGCTGATGAGAATCCACGCGAAAGCGTATGCGGCACTGTTTGTTTCCGCGCTGGGCTGGGCCCTCGCGCCGGTGTTCATCCGCTACCTGAGCGCGCATTACGACCCGTACACGCAGTCGTTTGTCCGGTACATCAGCGCGGCCGTCGCACTCGTGCCTTGGTGCGTCTACCGCTATCCCAGGGAACTGCGCCGCGCGCTGGCCCGGTGGCGGGCGCTGGCAGCCATTGCGCTGCTGGTGGTGTTCATGCAGACCGCGTGGACCGTGGCCATCTACCACACCACGGCCACCGCCGCGCAGCTCATCTGCAAACTGCAGGTGCCGATGGTCATCCTCATGAGCTACCTCGTGTTCCGCGAGGAGCGTTTCGTCATTCTCAGCTTTCGCTTCCTGGGCGGCACGGCGCTGGCGCTGGCCGGCGTGACCGGGGTGCTCATGCGCGACCCGTCGGTGCGGTGGTTCCCCGCGCTCGACCTCGCCTTCGCGCTGCTCATGTTCGTCAACGTGTGCTGGTCCGTCTACATCGTCGGCAGCCGCCACACCTGCAAGGACCTGCACCCCGTTCCCATGTTCACCATCGTCGCGGTCATGGTCAGCGTGGGCTTCCTGCCGGTGATGCTGGTGAAAGGCGACACGGCGTCCATCGCCGCCGCGGGTGCCTGGGTGGGGGGCGTCGCGTTTCTGTCCGGCATGGTGAGCATCAGCATGGCCCACTGTGCGTTTCACTACGCGCAGGTGCGGCTGGGCGCGGCCTTCTGCACCTCTCTGCAACTGGTCAACCCGCTGGCCACCTACCTGGTAGCGCTGTTCCTGTGGCCCGATGAGGCGCTCAATGCGCTGCAGTGGGCCGGGGCCGTGGTGCTTGTATTGGGCAGCATCCTCGTGGTCGACGCGCAGCGCCGCGCGGGCCGGGCGTTGCCGGCGGCCGACGTCAACGCGGCACCGTAAAGCACGTCAATATGGTCGGCCCGAAGTGCCTGCCAGACGCAGCCGCGGGCCCGCAGCTCGTTCGCCCCCTTCGGGGACGTGTCCTTTCTTGACGTTAACCACGGGTTCCGCTTCGCTCAACCCGTGGCTACTATTGTGTACCCCCTTGCGGGGGGCAAGAAGAAAGTACACGTGCCCACTCAAACAATATGGTTTGTTCGTTGCGCAAGCTTGCTACGCGCGTCCCCCGACTCCGAAGGGGGGCCGAGCAGTGGACGCCTAAAGAGAATTTGGCTTTCTTGTCCCCGAACCAGAAGAGTCCACCCCGCGGCTTTGGAGAAGCGCGCCCTTCTCGTTCTTGGCCCCGGAGGGGCCGCACAATAATAGCCACGGGTGGAGCGAAGCGGAACCCGTGGTCAACATCACAAGACAAGCACGTCCCCGAAGGGGGCGAACATGGGGGTGTCGGGGAAAACGCCAACCTGCCGGAACTATTCGTCCAGCAGCGCGTGCACCTGCTTGGGCGTATGGCAGGCCACGATGGCGTCGAAAAGCGTGCGGTTGCGCAGCACCAGCAACACCTTGGCGAGCAGATCCAAATAGACCCGCTCGGCCCCAAGCGGCATGGCGAAGAGGATCATGATGTGGACCGGTTTGCCGTCGAAGGAGTTGTAGTCGATGCCTGCACGCGACACGCCGACGCCCAGCGTCGGCACGCCCACCTCGGGGATGCGCACATGCGGAACGCCGACGCCGTTGCCGATTCCCGTGCTCAGGATGGTCTCGCGCTCAAGCACGGCGCTGTGGAAGACGTCACTGTCGGCCACGGTGGGATTCTTTGCGACGGCGGCAACCAGCAGGCTGAGCGCCTCTTCCTTGTCGGCGCCCGACGGGACGATCACGATTTGCTCAACCGGGATGGCAATGCCGAATAGGCTCATGGTTGCATCCAGCCGGTGCCCTGGGGCACCGGTTGTTGGTTGTCTTCCACTCAGTCGAACGACAGCCCGACCAGCTTCTCGCGCATGCGGCGGATGGCCTCATCAAGACGGTTGTCTTCCACCGTCAGCGAGAAGCGCACAAAACCCTCGCCGTTGGCGCCGTAGGCCGCGCCGGGTGCCAGCACGACGGCGCAGGTTTCGAGAACATGGTCACAGAACGACGCCGAGGTGAAGCCTTTCGGCACCGGCACCCACAGATAGAACGTGCCCTTGGGTGCGTCGTATTTCCAGCCCAGGTCGCGCAGGCAGGTCAGCACCTTGTCGCGGCGGCCGCCGTAGATCTCGATCATCTTGGCGGTAACCGCATCCCCGTTGTCGAGCGCCTCGATGCCCGCGTACTGGATCGCGTTGAACACGCCGCTGTCCGTGTTGGCCTTCACCGTGGCGATGGCCTTCACGATATCCTGATTGCCGCAGGCCATACCGATGCGCCAGCCAGTCATGTTGAAGGGCTTGGACAGCGAGTTGAACTCAACGCCCACTTCCTTCGCACCGGGCGTGTTCAGGAAGCTGAGCCGTTCCGTGCCGAAGACCATTTCGCTGTAGGGGTTGTCGTAGCAGACGGCGATGTCGAAATATTTGGCAAACTCGACCAGTTCGGCCAGGAACACGCGGTTCGCCACGGTGCCGGTCGGGTTGTTCGGATAGTTGAGATAGAACGCGCGCGCCTTTTGCGCCACGTCCGTGGGGATGTCGGCAAACACGGGCAGAAAGCCGTTTTCCGCCAGCATCGGCACGGGCACCGGCTCGCCGCCGGCGAACCAGATGCTCGGCTTGTAGCCCGGATAGCCGGGGTCGGTGACCAGCACTGTGTCGCCCGGATTCACCACGCCCAACGCGAAATGGTGGCAGCCCTCTTTCGAACCGATGAGCGCCACGATTTCCTTTTTCGGGTCCAGTTCGACTTCATAGCGCCGCGCATACCACCGGGCCACGGCCTGACGGAAGGCGAGCATGCCCCACTCCTCGTCCGTCGGGTAGCGGTGGTTCGCCGGGTCTTTCGCGGCGGTGTAAAGCGCCTCAATCACCGAGTCCGGTGTCGGCTCCACGGGGTCGCCGATGGCCAGGCTCACCACATCCACGCCGCGCGCGCGCGCTTCATTGATCTTGTTGCGCAGGGTCATGAACAGATAGGGCGGAATCTTGGTCAGCCGTTCGGCGGTGTGCATATGGAAATTCCTTGTGAATGCGTGATGGACCCAAGGGGGAAACAGGAGCGGTATTGTACAAGGCGCGGGACAAAGGGCGCAACCGGAGCGGGAAATAAAGAGAAGCCTGCAGCCGCATCTATTCCGATATTAATGCTTCCAGTTGCGCCAACAGGCCGGGCAGAGCACGGCGCACTGTGGTCCAGACAATATCCATGTCAATGTCGTAATAGGCGTGGATCAGCCGGTTCCGCATTTCGATCATGTCACGCCAGGGGATTTGCGGGTGGTCAGCGCGCAACTCCGGAGTGATACGGGAAGCAGCCTCCCCGAGGATTTCCAAGTTTCGAATTAGGAGGGCCTTTATGGGCGGTTCAGCGTCCACACTGAGGGCATTCCGGCTCTCAGAGTATTCCAGTGCCTGGCGTGCAGCCTCCACCATGTGGCGAATGCGTATCCGGTCTGAATCAAGCAGCATACTGCACCTGCGCCGTGCGCATGACTTCGTCCCGGAAATAGCGGCTGAGATCTTTGGGTGTGCGCATGTCCGCCTTGCGGCCGATAACGGACGACAGTTCCCGTTCCATGGCCACCACCTCAAACAACGTTGGAATGTTGTTGGGGTCAAACTCGACAAGCACGTCCACGTCACTCTCCGGGCCAAAACGGTCCGTGAGCACGGAGCCAAACAGGGCCAGCCGAAGTATATGGTGTGCGCGACAGAAGTCGGCCACCCGCTCGGGGTCCATCTGAATAGGCAGGTCCATGTTCGTGCTCCGCGGTAAATGAGGATTCTTGACTGAGTATAACACGTCCCCGCACGAACAGCGCAAAGTGCCTGTACTCTTGGGTTTGCGGCCATTCTATTCATGCCGGGACACTTTCACAGATGCGCCCGTATCACCCCTTGCGGCAGTGATACTCCATAAAGCTCTCGCCCACGCCCTGCTTCGCGGCGATGTTGAATCCCGCCCGTACAAGCAGCCCCTCCATGATCCAGTCATAGGTACTGAACTCCTGCGCCACATGGCACGCCACCTCCACACGCACGCTGGGCAGGGACGCCACAAACCGCTCGAAGCACGCCTCCGGCGATTCGCCTTCGCGCAACACGAACACGACATCCCGCAGGATGAACTGCCCGCCCGGCTTGAGCGCACGCGCTATGTTGCGCAGCGCCACCAGTTTCCACGCGTCGGGCAGGTGATGCAGCGCCGCGCCGGACACGGCCGCATCGAAGGATTCCGGCGGGAATTCCATCGTGAGGAATCCGGCGTGCTGCATGGCAATCTCCGACAGACCCTCTTCCTGCACGCATTGCCGCACATAGACCAGCATCGTCGCCGACACATCAACCGCCGTCGCCCGCAGTCCCGCGGCCGCGGCCGCCCGCGCGAAACGCCCCGTGCCGCAGCCGATCTCCAGCACCGCCGCGCCCGGCGCCAAATCGAGCATGCCGAGCATCTCCGCGTTTTCCCGGGTCACATCGCGGAATTCGCCCATGCGCCGGTCATACGCCGCCACCTCCTCTACGCTGTTGTAGTCCGTGCCCACCTGCTGCATTTCGTTCCATTGCCAGTCCGAGGTGATCATTGGTGGTTCCTTCTATTGCTTATCGTAGGCAACCCGTGCCCAGCGTCCATGCGGGCACGGGTACAGGCACCTGTTTCCGGTCCGGTCCTGTGTTGGCACCATCCGGTCATAGACGGAAACAGGATGCGAGTCCCCCTTGCGGACGCCGCCGGGGGACGCCGCCGGGGGGCTGCCACCATTTCCAATCCAGGACCAGACGTCGTCAGCCGCGCCCGTGGGTTGGAAATGGTGGCTGTACCGTGCCCGCCGACTATTCTCAACCGTTGAACGCGCGCTGTTGTGCCCTTTCAGGGCGTTCTTTTTTTGTGCAACCCGGTTCCCGGGACATTGCTCCGCGCTATGTCCTTGTGCGCGGTTGGCGCGCCGGAACATGAGAACTTTTCCGATGGTCAATGACGGCATCGTTCTGCGCGCCGAAGGCGCAGAAGGCACCAGCCCGGGGCAACGCCCCGGGGAATCGGAACATTACGACACCCAAGCACTGAAAGTGCGCAACAACCGTCTTCCGTCTTAACTGGACACTTTCGTGGATGTGCCCGAATTCGCTGCACGCCAACTATTTCCATTCGTTCAGCTTGCGGATGTCCTCCCAGAAAGGGCTGCCCCGGAGCCTGCCCATAAAACTTTCCCAATATGTCTTCTTTCCGGGATAATGCCTCGGCCACACTGCATTGATGAGCGCCTCGCAGTCATCTCCAGCACCCTCAAAACAAAGTTGCCGAAGCGTCTCAAAGAGTTCGCTGGGTGGAATGGGGTGCCTGGTGTCATTTGCTGCAACGTTTTCTTCCCATGCCACTCTTACACTGTCCGCCATGTCATCCACGTCGACATGATGCTTCTTCAAGCCTTTTGTATCCAGCGAAAACCCATTCGGTCTGACAATTGCCGTGACTTCAAACTGCCTGGAATCGGCAAGGCAGTCATACCAAAGCTCGAAAGTGTTGTCAGGAACGTCAACCAGCAGGTCCCCGTCCCGTTTTCTGATGTTCAAGTACCCCTGTTCATCAAAGTCGGCGAACGTGATTCGAGTCACGATGGTTACCGGGTCTCCGAGTTCAAGCACCACACAGCCCGTGCAGCAATGTGCACCCCCACTGAAGTTTTTGACGGCCACAACAGGTCCGCCGTTCAGCGTCAGGTTCAGCATGAACTGTTCATCAAAGGAGGCGGCGGACTCCGGGCGAAGATACACCAGCTTGCCGCCGTCAACACCCCCTTTTCGGATTTCTAACACCTCGTCATAGGGTGACTTGTCGGGATCGGAGTCGGCCCGCTCGTGGATGCAGACAGAGAACAGCCCCACCTCTCTCTTGTCCACGGTGACCGGGTATTCTTCCAGCCGAATTTCAGGGTCAATGGCGGGAATGTCAGCAAGGTCCTCCTTCTTCTCCGGTTCTTCTGTGCGGACATAATGATGGACGTCGGGAGTGATTTCCAACATCAGCCAGTCGCCCTTCTGGCGGAATTCCACCATGTGCAGTTGATTGCCCTCGGCGTCCTCGGCAATCAGTGTGCACGGATGCTCATCCTGATAGGGCGCGATTTTTCGCATGAGCGTGAACGGCTTGTCGTGTGTCAACGGAGTGATGCGGCCCAGTTCCAGCAAGACCGCACCGTTGGTCTTGACCCTTCCGAAATCCACCATCTTCCCCTCCATGTTTAACCGCGTGAGATAGGGGTCCGTCTTTTGCTCGATAGGTATCCAGTCAAACCCCGTTTCCGTGACGGTGACTGTGCCGAGCCGGGTGCGCCGTTCGCCGTCGGTGGTGCCCGCCATCCCGCCCCTTGCCCCGCCGGGTTCCCACACACCGACGCGCAGTTCGTACTTCGTGCCGACTGCCGCGGTCTCTGGTATCTTCGCGGCGAACTGGGTGGTGACCGGCCCGGTCCATTGTGACGCGGGCGTGGCGAATGCATGATCGGCCTGGAAGGCGATCTTGCCGGACTCATCCACAAAATGGACGAAGGGGCGCCAGTCGGTCGTGGCGGGAATGGTGCGTTCCCAGCGAAGCGTTGCGGACACGGTGCGTCCGGTGTCCGGGCCCAAGGATTCCACCTGCACCCGCATGACCGCGGCGACGCCCATGGGCGGACGGGCGTTGTAGTAGCGGCCATACTCCTCATAGGCATCTCCCCCGGACTCGCTCCACTCCACAATCACCCCGTCATTCCGGGTAATGCCTGCCAGCGGGACACCTTTGCCGTGGGTGGATAGAAAACCGTACTGGGGCAGCACAATATCCCGTCCATTCACCGAGATAGTCCAGTCCTGCTCGCCCCGGTTGACCCATGTGTCGTATCCCCCGTTGCCGGTCCAGGCGACGTGCTGCCGGTGCAGATCGCCGTCTGCGAATTCCACCCGTTTCACGCGGCCCCTTCGTGCATCCTCCCCGTTCATTCCGGCAAAGAGATATCCCTTGCGCAGCACGTCCCACCCGGTTGCTTCGGAGGTCATGGGCGGATGGCCGTCCATGACCTCGGTGCAAATGTAGTCGTCGCTGTAGATGCCGTGCAGACGCGGGTCGAGGCCGGCGCGGTAGCGCGGGTCATAGCCTGCGCCGTGGGCGGAGAAACGGTCGTGGTAGGCGGCGTCGAACCACGGAACACGCTCGGCATCGGCGCATTTGATACGCCAAACGAAGCCGCTGTCGCCGCCTTTCGGCGGATTGGGGTCGACGCGCAGGTGGTTGCACTGGCTGCCGTCGAGGGAACCGATCAACTGATCATGACCGCCCTCGGAGATGGTCGGCGCGCCGTCGAGGGTGTCGCGAATGGTTGTAAAGGCTTTGCCCCATGCATCGCGCGTGTGCGTTGCGGGCTGGTATTTGCCGTCCCAGGTCCAGGCATCGTAGGGGCCGATGGAGGACCACACATCGACGAAGTAGCCCGTGGGCGCGCAGAAGTTCTTGAGCAGGCCGAGGTTCTTCTCCATGTACGGCCAGAATGCATCGGTGGACCAGCGGTAAGCCTGGGCACCACGTCCTTCGTTGAGCCATGCGCGCACGGGTTCGCCGCCCTGCCAGAAGAGCACGTTCTTGTAGGTGAATCCCGTCGCGTCGGGATAAAGGTCGATGTAGTTGTCATGGGGTGCAAATATGGCTCCGGCTTCTTTGCAGGTGTCGGCCAGTTCCTTGAACTCCGCCTCGGTGCCGCATTCCGGCGCGGGCGGAAAGATGTCGGGCAGACGGTAGTCATAGCCCCAGCGCTGCCAGTTGTGCCAGACCACCACGCAGTTGTTTCCGCCCACTTCCGCAAAGGTCTTCTTGAGTGCCTGAGCGGTTTCGGCATAGCGGCCACCCCACAGGTCAAGGACAATCTTGCCGCGCAGTTTTTCCACGCCCGGTGCGGCCTTGCGCGTGTCGATCTTCTCGGCGTAGTTGCCAACGCCGTCCCACACGTTCGCACAGGGGATGAGCGACATGATTTGTTCGCCGCCGGCGTGCAGCGTGTAGCTCTTACGGCCGTGGTTGAACTCCAGCCGCGTGGGCGGCACGTTCACGGACTGCACGAGCGATATGCCGTTGCCGAAGTCGAAGCCCACATAGGCAGTCGCCAGTTGGTGGCTGTCGTAGCCCAGACTGAAATCCTGTGGGTCGCGCAGCACGTTGCCAACGCCCGCATAAACATCGCGTGGCATGGTTTCGGTCGCGCCCAGCGCCACGTCCTCGATGTGCACGTCGAACCACGGCCGCGATGCGGGCGTGTTTTCCAGCCGGACCTGCGCCTGCGCGCCCGCATTGTCGGGTGCCATGCGCCATTCGATGACCAAGTCATAAACTACCTCACCGTGGCGCATCTTGTGGCGGTAGCGCAGTCCGCCGTCGGCGGACTCCGCCGTCGCCTGGAGCAGTTCCGTTGGCCCCGCCGCGTCGCCCAAGTTGTCGCCCAGCACGCGCACGTGCAGGCCCTTATAGACAAGTTGCTTGTCGCCATTCTTCATCCGAATCTCGCCATCCAGCAGCCCGCGCTGTCCCGGCGTGACGGCAACCGCATATTCCTGCCCGCCACAGACCGCTTTCCCAATTGCGGTGGGTGCGGAGGCTGTCATGGTCGCTACGGCGAGGGGATTCGCCGGAACGATCATCGGGTTGCCCCAGTGCGACTCATCGCAGGTGGTGTCGTTTTTGGGGCCCGGATGCGACTCCAACTGAAGGCGTACAGCCTGTCCGGCCCACTTGGACAAATCGGCTTCGCCGTCCAGCCAGGTCTTGGCGTCCGTGTGCCGTTCAAAGGCCACCTCGCCAAACGCGCCCTCGGGCGCATCGAAGGGCAGCACGCGCACGCGGAAGGTCACGCCGTCGCTGGCCGGCTCGCCCGGCTGCGTTTCGCGGATGGCGTTGGCAAAAGTGAGGCGGCATGACTGGGCTGGCAACTGCAGCGCGAACTCGGCAAGCACCGTGCCCGCGCCGCCGCGCCAGCAGGGATGCATCATAAGCGTGTCGCGGCCGTCCGGGTGGGCCCGCTGCGTGGTGAAATCCACCGCGGTGCCGGTGACGGGGTCCGCGCCCTGCCAGCCCGGTGCGGTGCTGTGCACCGCCCCGCCGAAAACCTGCCACACGGCACGCCGCGCGGGAAAGCGCAACAGTGCCTTGGCCGAGGTGCCGTCGATAGTCCACGGCTTCCACGCCAGCGCACTGGCCGGCCGGGGCGGATCGGGGCGACGCATCTCGGCAATAAGGATGGCGTGGAGGCTGTCGCGTCCAGCCACAGGCGCATCGAGCTTCGCCTTGGCATACAGCGGATAGCGCGCGTTGTAGGCACCCGCAGACGGAGTCACCGTGTACTCCAGCCGCAACGGCGTGCCCGGCTCGGCCTTGAACGCCTGCGTTTCCGCCGGCGCCGCGACCCATTCGTCGATGCCGTATAGCCTTACCTGTCCCGAAACCGGCTCCGTACCGGTATTCTCAATGACAACGGTCGCCGCGAAGGGCACCGTCGCCGATTCAATCACCGACGGTGCCTCAATGCGCAGCTTCACCGTGCCGCTGACATCTTCAGGCGGATTGAAAGCGAATGCGGAGATGGGCGCAAACAAGAGCACCGCTACAAAAAGAAAACGCAAAGCGCAAGTCATTTCACCATGCCTCCATGTTCTCATCTTTGAAATGAAAACAATTCGAACCGCAAAGAACGCAAAG
>CAIJOU010000458.1 GCA_903822375.1 Candidatus Hydrogenedentota bacterium | reverse complement strand
CCGCGCTTGATCAGCCAGCGCGGACTCTCCGGCACGAAGAACAGCAGTGCGAAGAAGAAGACGGCCGGGAGCGCGCCCGAGCCAAACATCCAGCGCCAGCCGTAGGCTATGTTCCATGCCTCGCCGCCGAGATGTTCGCCCACCTGCGATATGAGCGCGTTTATGAAATAGACCACCAGCATGCCGCCCACGATGGCGAACTGGTTGAGCGACACCATGCGCCCGCGCACGGCCGCGGGCGCGATTTCGGCGATGTACAGCGGCGAGAGCATGGACGCCGCGCCGATGGCGAACCCGCCCAGCATCCGCGCCATGGCAAGCTGCGTGACGGTCTGCGGCAGCGCGGCCCCGATGCCCGACGCGCCGAAGAGCACGGCGGCCAGGATCATGACTTTCTTGCGGCCCAGCCAGTCGCTGAGCACGCCGGCAAACATGGCGCCGATGATGCAGCCCACGAGCGCGCTCGACGCCGCCCAGCCCTTGGCCATCGGGTCGAGGTGCCAGTACTGCTTCATGTAGACGATGGCCCCGGACACGACCGCCGTGTCGTAGCCGAAGAGCAGCCCGCCCAGCGCGGCCACCGAGGCCAGCACCCACACATAGCCCGCACTGCCCGAACGATTCTGTTTGTCTGACAACATGCCCTGTTCTCCTTCGGCCGCCTGCTGTGCGCGGCCGGTCCGCGTTGGGGCGCATTATAGGCGACCCGCCCCCGGCATGTCACCGCCGGGGCCTGAGATTCCCCGTCCTTCCTGGTGCGCTTACAACAGTTCCGCCAGGCGCAGCGCCGATGAAAAGGCAATGTCGCCGCTGCATCCCTCGCTCTGCACCGTATCGCCAATAAAGAAGAGATGATTCACCTCCGGGCAGACGATGGGAGGCCGGTGAGGATAAGACTGGCGGGGAATGAGCATGTTGGCATTGACCACGGGCAGGATCAGCCTGCGTTTCCGGACTATCTTGCGCATACTGCCCGGCAGGATGTCTTCCATGATCTGCCGGATGCGCGCCTCGACTGCGTCGGCCTGCTCGTGGGTGGCGGGGGCGTCCGGGTCGAGCAGCATGGCCCAAGTGTTCACGCATTTCCCCGGAGGCGCAATGGTGGGGTCAATGTGGCTTTGGAACTTGACCCAGAGCGGAATATCCACGCCAAGGATGCCGCCGGTCATGTTGGTCACCGGTTCGTCGAAAACAAAGTCAATGCTCACACCGCGCGATGGCCGGATATGGGTTGCATAATCCACGAACGAGGCCTGAAACAGGCTTTTGGGCATAACGTCGAACAGACCGGGCAGCGGCGCGGCATAGACGACACTCGTGGCGCGATAACAGGCGTGGTTCGTCTTGACACCCACGGCGGCACCCTGTTCAACGAGGACCCGCTCGACCCGCTCTGGCGCATGAATCTCGCCGCCATGCCTGCGAATTGCGGCCTCAAGTTTGTCTATGAGTTGCTTGGAGCCACCGCGCGGTTCGCCCTGTTTGACGGGTGCTTTCGCTGCGCGCTGGAGAAACTGGATGACCTCGCCGGCCGAAACGCGGGCCGGGTCGGCGACCATTACGGTGAACCCAAGAAAACCCAGGAACCGTTCAACCCAGGGATTGCGGCCGCGTTTGCGGTAGAAGTCGAGCAGGGTGGAGTCATACCAGGCATTGGGGTCTTCTCTTAGCAGGCGCCGGTAGAACAGCAGGAAATCCAGTCGGGCGGTCAAAGGCAGGAGGGGGGTGCGCAGGAAGTCCATGGGGCCTTCGGGGCGGGGAAACAGTTTGCCGTCGAAATACAGATAAGCGGTATTGCCGCGCGTGTCAATGAAGTCTATGGGGTCGCCGAGTTTGTCAAACACGCGTGCCGCAATGCCGTCACCTGCCAGCCGGTGTGAATGCTGTCCGTACTGCCAGACATACCCGTCCTGTTCGATGAAGCCCGCCCGGCCTCCGAGTCGCCCGGACTTTTCGATGAGCAGCACACGACTGCCCCGCTGTGCCAGCAGCGCCGCCGTAGACAGGCCTGCGAAGCCGCTGCCGATAATCACCGCGTCGTATGGGGTGTCCGCCATGGTAGGGATTCCCGTCCCCGGGCCTTTACGCGCCCAAGGGGAAGGTCATTGTACCCAATGCCGCACGGTACCCCAAACACCTTCATATTGGGGCTTGCCGCACAAAGAACGGACGCATGGCAAGTGGGGGAGGCGGAATCGAGGCGACGCCATCTGGGAATCCGGGGGGGCTTGAGGACGGTTATTAATTCATGACACAGCGTGATACACTCTCTTGTCCGCCCCAGGCGGCGGGCAAGAGATTTCATCACCGATCGACGAGGAGGTAGATCGTGACGAGCCGGACAGTATTCATGACGGGGGGCGGGGGCTTCATAGGGCGGCAGATTCTTGCACGCATACTCGACGGGAGCGCGTCTGACGTGATCCTGCTTGAACACGGGCTTTTCTGCCAGCGGTTGAACGCGTTTCTGGACAGCCGTTTCAGCGACCCGCTGAAACGCGCCCGTGTGAAGGTGTTCGAGGGCGATATTACGGCGCCCAATCTCGGATTGGCTCCGGAGGCGCTGGATGAACTGCGGGAACGGGTGACGCACGCCGTCCATCTCGCCGCCCTGTACAACCTTGCCGTTCCGCGTGATGTGGCCGTGCAGGTCAACGTGGAGGGCACGCGCAACGTGCTTGATGTCCTTGCCGCCATGAAACGGTTGAAAGCCTTCGCGCACACCAGCACGCTCGCCGTTTCCGGCGACTGCACGGGCGTGTTCAGCGAGGATGACTTTGACAGGGGCCAGACGTTCAAGAACTTTTACGAGGAGACCAAGTTCCT
>CAIJOU010000457.1 GCA_903822375.1 Candidatus Hydrogenedentota bacterium | reverse complement strand
CGGGACCATGGGCAATGCGTCTGGCTTTAACGAAGGCGTGTGCCTGGCATGAATCGGGATTCGTCTTGCGTTCTGTCTAGAGGCGCGGGGGCCGTCGTGGTTGCGGGACTGCGTTTTTGTTGCTCGATGGTCGCTAATATTTGCTGCAATAGTTGCCTCGATTGTTTGATGTTCTGATATAGGCGCACAGCGTAAATAATGCAGAGTATCAGAATGACGAAATGTAGGCAGGCGGCCAATAGTAGAAATCCGAAGTATGCTTCTAAAATCCAAGGTATCTGCGGTGTCATGGCTTATTCTGGTGCGTGTTGTGTTAAGGTTTACTTACAAAAACAAAACAAACCTTGTGCTGTTACAAGATGTGTGACCGATTGTTCACTGCAATCAAGTCCCAATGCTTTTCCCGGTCACCTTTAGTTATCGGTTACCCCAACCGAAACGGCTCGTAATCGGCCAATAGACGAAGAACGACTTCCCGATGACATTCGTGGATGGAAAATCGCCCCAGGCTCGCGAGTCGAGGCTGTTCATGGTGTTATCGCCCATGACCATGAAATGATTCGTGGCAACGAAAACCCCCTCAGGCTTGCCTTGGAAATACGGCGCCAGGTATGGAAAGTTCACGTGGCCCGAGTACCGGCTGTCATGCGGCGACCCCTTGGGGTCGAAGGAGTAAACATTCTCGAAATGCGGCGTCGAGGCGTCCAGCCGCCTTCCGTCAATAACCAAGTGCCGGTCATCGCCAATCTGAACCTGCTCGCCGCCCAGCGCCACGAGTCGCTTGATGTAGAACTGGTCCTGCGGCAGTCCTTCGATGCCCCGGGTTTCAAACACGATGGTTTCGCCCCGCTTGGGAGGACGGAAGTTATAGGTGAACCGGTCCACAAACAGATGATCCCCGGAAGTGACGCGAAGCTTGACGATGTCCTGCCCGTTGGTAAACGAAGACAGTCCGACCTGCAAGCCGGACCGGCCTTCCAGCGTGCCCGCGGGCGGCGCTCCGCAATCCGGCGGGAACAGAATGGTGTAGGGCTTTCCGCCAACAGAGATCGTCTGCAGGATGTTGAAGATCAACAGCCGGACCGGCTGCCCGACGCGGTCCAGCACGCCGTCGTTGGAGGCCACCTTGTGAACGTAGGAAGCCCCGGCAAACCACTCCCGGACCCGGGCCAGGCCGGTCGGGACATGGTAATCCGGCTTGTCAATTAGATTCTCTGAAGTCACCCCGAAGAGCGTCGGCTGCATGGACCCGGTGGGGATCTTGAACGGCTGCAGGAAGAAGGTCCGGATGCCCATGGCCACGGCCAGGGCGACCAGCAGCACCTCCACGTTCTCTCGCCACGCGGCATTTGGATACGGCTTGAGCCATTTGTTGGCGGCCTTCTCCAGGTTCTCCATCTGCCTTTCCATGTGCGGCTTTCCGGCGCCTTGAGCCACCGCCTGCTGGCAGGAGGCCATCGCGGACTCGACCGCCTCGATGGCTGGGGGGGCGAGGATGTCACGCTGGTGGTTCAGGAGTTTCCAGACGTGCTTGCGCATGGCAGTGAGGTGGCGGACGTCCTTCGAGAGAAACCACCGGATCAGCGCCGGGACCGATGAATGCGAAGCGCCCTGAACCGACGGATCGGCGGCCTCTGACTGGCTGGTTCGACGTACCGGTTGCTCGTTGTCTGGCTTGGACATATTACGCTTTCAAGACCTCGATGAATGCCTCCTGCGGGATGTTCACGGAGCCGAAGGACTTCATGCGTTTCTTGCCCTCCTTCTGCTTT
>CAIJOU010000456.1 GCA_903822375.1 Candidatus Hydrogenedentota bacterium | reverse complement strand
ATCCCACGATTCCGCACATGACAAAGGTCCTTTCATTCGGGCTTGCGCCGCGTGTTCTTTAGAAGGCCGGGCGGCCTGCCCACGTGGGGCGGGCCGCCCGGAACAAGACGGAAAACCGGGCCGCGCCTGGCGCGGCGGCCGGAGAATTACTTGTACAGCTTGGCCGCGGCGGCCAGCGTCATGGGCTTGTAGTCGCCCGCATGGCCGGCCTGGCCGAACGCGTTCATCCGGTCCACATACACCTTGTAGGCGGCTTCGCGGGCCGGCTTGAGGTAGTCGCGCGGGTCAAACTTGCCGGGCGTCTCGGCGAACACCTTGCGAATCGCGCCGGTGATGGCGAGGCGGCTGTCGGTGTCCACGTTGATTTTGCGGACGCCGTGACGGATGCCTTCCTGGATGTTCGCGACCGGAATGCCGAAGGTGCCGGGCATCTTGCCGCCGTACTGGTTGATGATGTCGACCAGCTCTTTGGGAACCGACGACGAGCCGTGCATGACCATGTGGCAGTTCGGCATCAGGGTGTGAATCTCGTGAATGCGGTCCATCGCCAGCGTCGGCGGCAGCACTTCGCCCGTCACCGGGTCGATGCGGCCGGACTTGTAGGCGCCGTGGCTCGTGCCGATGGCGACGGCCAGCGCGTCCAGACCGGTCAGCGCGACAAACTCTTCGGCCTGCTTCGGGTCGGTGAGGTGGTCCTGCACTTCCTTGTCGGAAAGGCCGGCGCCGTGACCGTCTTCGATGCCGCCCAAGCAGCCCAGTTCGCCTTCCACCGTGACGCCGAACATATGGGCGATCTCGGCGACCTTCTTCGTGATGGCCACGTTGGCCTCATAGCTGTTCGGGGTCTTGCCGTCCTCGGCCAGCGACCCGTCGATCATGACCGACGTGAAGCCGAGCTGGATGGCTTCCATGCAGGTTTCCACGCTGTTGCCATGGTCAAGGTGCATGGCGACGGGGATCTGGGGGAATTCCTCCACGGCCGCTTCCATAAGCTTCTTGAGGTAGATGAGCTTGCTGTACTTCAGGGCGCCGCGGCTCGCCTGAATGATCACCGGGCTGTTGGTGTCATTGGCGGCTTCCATGATCGCCTGGATCTGTTCCATGTTGTTGACGTTGAACGCGCCAACGCCGTATCCGCCCTTGGCGGCTTCATCAAGAATCTGGCGCATCGGAACGAGAGGCATGACCTGGTCTCCTTTCGCAAGTGATTGCGAAGTTTGGGGTTAGCGCAGCCGGGTTTGAAGAGCCTGCTGGTCCCCAAACACAAGTCTTGGAGGTCCGGCGGGCCGACTATGGCTGCCCTGAAGAAGCACTAGCGAATGGGTGCGTCGATCCCGAATCGACCGAATGAAACCCATTCAACACCATGGGCATTTTACACAAAAAGCGGGGGGCGTTTCAAGATTTTATCGAATTGGGCGGTGAAAGGGCCGTTTTTTGCGGAAAAGTCCGGATGCGTCGCGAAGTATAACTTCGCGGGCAAGTGCGTTCCCAAGTGCAACTTGGGAACGAGGAACTTGAGAAAGCGATCGAACCACAGAGGTCACAGAGGAACACGGAGGAATAGAGTTTTTTCAACTCTTCGGTTTATCCTGTCCATGCATGTTGATTCGTCTTTCGTTTGTTTCGTCCAGTATGGAGTGTTTCGTGGTCACGAGGGAGTTTTTGTCCCCATTCGAGTAGGCGGTGCTGTCCTCAAGGCCTGCCATCGACATTTCAAACAGGCTCATGTACACTGCTTTCTTCTTCATTTCGTCTTTCCTGTTCTATTTCTCCACGCTGGCACCCATAATGCCGAAGATGATGTCATTCGCGACGGCCTCAACCTGCACACGGTCCAGGGTTTTGCCCTCGGACAGCGGAAAGTGCACCAGGTGCGCTTCAGTGTCGACGTTGACGGGTTGGAACATGTCCTTCACCTCGATCGAGCCTTTCGGGCCGAGGCGGCCGCCGATATTCTCGAAACCGTTGACCGCCGTGTCGTGCCAGCGGCCGCACCAGGTGCTCCAGCAGTCGCCGATGCCAAACGGTGACACCAGATCGCGCTGCTGCTCCGTGCTGTCACCGTAATGCAGCGTGATGCGCAGATGCGGCATGTGGCTCTGCGCCGGGAAGGACTCACCGCTCAGCATCAGGTACAGGGCCTTGCCGGTTGCGTTGACGGGAACGTCCAGCCGTACGGGGTAGGCGCCCGCCTGGGTGACAATGCCGATATTGTTGCCTTCTTTGGCGGTTTTGAAGGGGATGCCGTCCGTGGTCCAGGCCACGCCGTCTGCCCCCACCTTGGCGCGCCATGCGGCATCGCTCGGCATCTGCACCGCGTCGCCGTGGTGGCGGTCGCCGAGATGGCTGCGCCAATAGTCGAAGCCGACCTGGCTGGCGGGCTTCTCCGGACGCACCGCCTCTTTCTCCACCTTGGCCAGCGCCTCAATGATGGTGGCGTTGAACGTGCCCGAGAGGTCCACCAGCGACCAGTTGTTGAGGTCATGATCACCGGCAGCGGGCGGTTTCCAAGGTGTGATGGGGGCGTCGGCCACGGGCATCGGAGGCGGGGGTTCGGAACGGTCGGACGGCTTGTAGAAGACTTGTGCGGCGCCTTCCGGGGTTGTATGGGTTTGGAAACAAACCCAAATCATCCCGTTTTCCTTTTCCACGGTATAGGGCCATTTTCGATCCATCGCCTGTAACCGGTCCTTATACCAGACTTCCTCCACTCTTTCGGAGCGCAGCGGAATTCGGAAATGCAGCGGCAACTCTTTGGGGTTGGTCCATTTAACAATGATGGTGTTATCCCCCCCTTGCCAATTGTAAGACAACAACGGGGTGTGGATGGACAGGCCCCATCGATTCGCATCAAATGGCCGATCATAGTCGCTGCCATTCCCTGAGTCAGAAGTCTCGGGTGTCTCAGGCCATTCGGACGGGAACTGCGGCGTCACGGTGATGAAACCGTCGGGCAGATGCGGGACAATCCCGAAGAGCCCCTCCGTCAACGTGCGGCCCCACATGCTGATGGCGTCGCTGAATTCGTCGTTGGCACGCTGGCGGCCGTCCTTCGTGCTGTGGCAGGAGAGCCCGCCCGGCGTGGGGCCATTGTAGATGCCGCAAAGGCTCGCGCGGAGCAGCGCGTAGGCGTCGTCGGCACGACCCGCAAGGTAATGGGTCAGCGCGAAGTTCAGTTCCTCGCCATAGGCCATTTCGTGCGTGCTGTGCGTGTACGAGCGGCCCGAGTTGGGATACCAGTTGGAACTCCATGCGAGTTTGCCGCCGCCCGGCGTGGTTTCCCATTTCAGATGTGCATGCGCCCAGTCGAGCATCTGCCCTATCTGTGCGGGATCGGCGGCGCCGAATTCGGCCGAATGATAAATGGTCGGCAATTCCGGCTCGTCGTGAAGCAGCTTTGCGCCGCGCGTGTCGAGACATTCGGCAAACACGCCCTTGTCGGGCATCCACAGCGTTTTCTGCATGGCGGCGCGGATGCGGGCGGCCTTGTCGCGGAACGGTGCGGGGTCCTCGCCGATGCGTCCGGCCAAGTCGGCCAGGAAGGTGTTCGCACCCAGCATGTAGGCGGAGGCCTGCGTGCACTGCGCGCCGATGTACCAGTGCGAATCGCTGATCCACGTGTTGAGCGAATTCTCGTACAGGTCGGCGTTGCCCGGCTGGAGCCGCCGGTCCTCCCATGCAAGAACACCCTTCAGCACGGGAAAGATCTCGCGCATCAGGTCGAGGTCGTTGGTATAGTCGAAGTACTGCCGCACCTGATCGAGAAAGACCTCGTCCATGTTGTAGAACACGCCGCCCGGCGTGTCGAGCATGCTGCTGATGGCGCCCGCGTCATCGCCCCTCTTGATGAGGGCGTATTGGGTCTGGTTCTGGATGGCGCGCTTGATGCGGTCGGTCCAGCCGTAGCAGTTGGAACCGTACCAGCCGCGCCAGCCGAGGTAGCCGAAACGCCAGGACCACGCGCCGTGCATCACGGTTGAGTCGCCCCAGGTGCCGTCGGTGGCGAAGGCCATCATCGTCACGGCCGCATTCAGATACGGGTCGGGCGTCTGCACGGTGACACGTTTCGCGATGGCCGCGTTGCGCGCCAGCGCCGCCGCCCAAGCTTTCTCCGGGTGCTTGATCGCGTCCGCGATGTTGTCGCCCGCGCCCACGACGATGTAACCGTCCGCATGAACTTCCGCCAGCGCGGCGCGCTGCAGCGCGACACGGTTCTCCTGCGCGCCGCAACTCCATTCTGCCGTGGCCAGCAAATCCGCCGGGGATTTCGCAAAGGTCTCTGGCGCGCCCCAGCCAAAGGGCTCTTTCCACGAACTGCCGCCGGAGATCTTCAGCTTCCAGTCGTCCAGATACCGCGCCGCGGCAAAGGGCTCGTTGAGCACCACGTCCGGCTTGGCGTAGGCCCGCGTGAGCGTGAAGTGGTTCTCGGAGAGTTCGATGCGGTCCTTGGCGCACTGCGCCGGGGTGAAGTTGAACTCCGGCGCGTTCATCGCGTAATTGGTGAAAAAGGCCGACGCCCCGCCGTAGGCCCAAACCAGCCGTGCGCCCTTCGGCAGTCCTTCCGCACTCACCCTGAGGATCACGCCCACGCTGTCCGACAGCGCCGCGGCATCAAGGAAGATGGTCACGCCGGGAAGGGCCGGGTCCATCAACCGGTAGTGCATGCGGCCTTCGACGTATTGCACCCGAATCTCGGGCCATTCATGCAGCCACTTGCCCGTGCCGTCCTCTTTGACCAGCCCGACAATAAGATGCCCCGAAAGCCCGCCCGCCGAATGCATGTCGAAGAGAAAGCGCGGCTCGTTGTATGCCACCACCAGCGGACGGAATCCAAAGAGCACCAGCTTCTCGCGCTCCGCCTCGTTCCACAGCAGCGCCTTGTCCGCGGGCGGATAGAGCGGCCGCCGGTGCAACCGCGGATTGTCGCCGCCCGGCGGGCCGGCAATGGCATGCCCCTCGCCAAACGCACTCCGCGCCGTGTCCACCACGCCAATCTGCGACCCCGTCGCGGGTCGCGGCACGGAAGGGTCGGCCGTCAGCGTGATCTCAAAGCCCCCGTCGATGGGCCGGTAGCAGTCCGCCATCGGCGGCGCATCGCCCGCCGCCGCGCCCATCACGATTCCCGCTATGCATAGCACCATGTTGATCATACCGAGTCTCCCGACCGTCTGGACATCTTGAAGAGAGGACCGTGGGATTATACGAAAAAAATGTCCAAGAGGTTCGCAGTAGTGACCGAAAACAGGGAATGTTTTATCGCAGAGGCGCCGAGGACGCAGAGGAGCGCAGAGGGGAACAGATGAGGGAGTTTGCCGTTTCGTTGTTTCAAGAGCGACGGGATGCCTGACTACTCATTGAACGAACACCCGTTTTGAAATCTATGCATCTCTGCGGACCTCTGCGTTCTCAACGCCTCTGCGTTTCTTGTTTTCCCCGCTTTCCAGTGCTACTTGGCAATGAGGGAAAGTCACGGTCTCAGCCTATCAGCAGGCCCTTGCCGCGGGCGGGGACGTTGAGCAGCACGCCGACGCCGGCCATGGTGGTCAGGTAGAAGGACCCGCCGAAGGACAGGAACGGCAGGGGGATTCCGGTCACGGGCATGAGCCCTATGGTGATGGCGATGTTCACGAACACGTGGAACGCGAGTATGGTGACGATGCCGGCCGCCAGCAGCGTGCCGGCCATGTCGGGACAGTCGCGTGCGAATGACAACCCCCGCAGCAGAAAGACCAGGAACAGGCCGATGACGACAATCGCCCCCACGAATCCCTGCTCCTCGGCGAGCAGGGAGAAGATGAAGTCGGTGTGGTGCTCGGGCAGGTAGTTGAGGCGGGTCTGCGTGCCCTTGAGATAGCCCTTGCCGGTGAGTCCGCCGCTGCCGACGGTGATCTTGCTCTGGAGCGTGTGCCAGCCCGAGCCGCGGGGATCGTATTCGGGGTTCAGGAAAGCGTACACGCGCATCTTCTGGTAGTGCTTGAGGTCGTAGAAGCCGCGCGGTTCGCGGGGCGTGTCGGGGTCGAAGTCGTGCATCTCCCACCACATCACGGGCACGATGGACAGGCCGAGCAGCACGACCACCGCCAGGTGCCACACGCGGCAGCCGGCGACGAAGAGCATCACGATGATCAGCGGTGTGAGCGACATGGCGGTGCCGAGGTTGGGCTGTTTCAGGATGAGCGCGATGGGCAGCCCGGCGAAGATGAACGTGAGCAGGAACCAGTGCAGTTTTCGGATGCGCGGACCCAGCTTGACGAAATACCATGTGAGCGCATAGACCATGACCAGCTTGGTCGTTTCGGAGGGCTGGAGCCGGAACGGGCCCAGCACAAGCCAGCGCTCGCTGCCCTTGGCCACGGTGCCCACGGCCAGCACGGCCAGCAGCATGAGCACCGCCGCAATGTACATCAGCGGCCCCAGCCCCACGAGAAAGCGGTAGTCGATGCAGACGATGACCACCGTGACGACGAGGCCCAGGAAGAAGTACATGATCTGGCGGTTGAAGTAGGAAATGTCGCTGCTGCGGCTGGCGCTGTACATGGTGACCCAGCCGGCCGCGGCCAGCAGCAGGACCATCAGCGACAAGAGCCAGTCCACGCGCAGCAGGTTGCGCCAGTTGAAGACGCGCAGGCTGACATCCTGGTATTGCACATCGAGCCGACGGGGGGGCATGGGCCGGGTTACTCCCTTTTCGCCGCGGCCGCATCGGGTGCCGCCGCGGTTTCAGGCGTGGATGCCGCGCCCTGGTTGGCATAAAAGTAGTCAATCACTTCCTTGGCGTAGGGCGCCGCGGCGCGCGCGCCGTGCAGCCCGTGCTCGACCAGAACGCAGAGGGCGATCTTCGGACTGCGGTCCAGCACGCCGGCGACAAACCACGCGTGCTCGCGCATCTCGTAGGGGATGCTCTCCTCGTCGCCCTTGTACTTGTCCTGGAAAGACTGCGAGGCGACCTGCGCCGAGCCGGTCTTGCCGATGATGTCGATGCCGTCTATGTGCGCGAGGTAGCCCGTGCCGGTCGGCGGGGTCGGGCCCTGCTGCACGCACTTGCGCAGGCCCTCGGTGACCGTTTTGATCGTGGCGTCGCTGAAGAGCCGTTCCGACTTTTTCGGCCCCTGCTCCTCGCAAAGGTAGGGACGCACGCGGTAGCCGCCGTTGACGATACAGGCGATGAGCGCGGCGCTCTGCAGGGGCGTGGCCGCCGCGCTGCCCTGGCCGATGCTCAGGTTGACCGTGTCACCATCGTACCAGCGTCGCTCGGAGGGGTCCTTGCCGGCGTACAGCTTCGCCTTCCACTCGCGGTCGGGGATCAGTCCGGGCATCTCGCCGGGCAGGTCGAGCCCGGTCTTCTCGCCCAGGCCCACCGCGTGGCACCACTTGGAAATCTTGTCCACGCCCAGCTTGAGCCCGACATTGTAGAAGAACACGTCGCACGAAAAGGTGAGCGCCTCCACGACACCCACCGTACCGTGGCCGGAATGTTTCCAGCAATGCCAGGGGCGGCTGCCGCCCGGAAGCTCGTAATGGCCCGGACAGAAGAAGGTGGAGCCGGGCTTGATGGCGCCCTCCTCCAGCGCCGCCGCGGCGAGCAGCACCTTGAACACCGAACCGGGCGGGTAAATCTCGCGGAACGCGCGGTGTGTCATGCGGTTCGGATTGCCGCCCATGAGCAGGTCGGTGCGCTCTGTGTCATGGCCCCGGGTGACAAAGACGCCGGGATCGTAGTTGGGCGTGCTGGCCATGGCCAGCACGGCGCCGGTGTCGGCGTCAAGCGTGACGATCGCGCCCACCACGCCGTGCAGCAGTTCTTCGCATTTCCGCTGCAGGCCCAGGTCGAGGGTCAGGTGCAGGGGTTTGCCCGAACGGGGCGGCACCGGGTCCGCCTCCTTTTCCAGCAGGTGCCCGCGCGTGTCGCGTTTTGCGATATAGGGCTGGCCCGACTTGTCGGTCAGCAGCTGCGGCTGGCCCGAAGCGTACTTGGTCACCACCATGTAGCCGTCCTGGCCGTGCAGCACGTGCTCGTATTGCCGTTCGAGTCCGTCCTTGCCCACCAGGTCGCCCAGCGAGTAGCCCTCATCGCTCCAGGCGTCGAGTTCGTTCTGGTTGATCTCGCCCAGATAGCCGAGCAGCTGTCCGGCCGTTTCACCCTGCAGGTAGCGCCGCTGGGGATGGACGATGATGGTTATGCCCGGCAACTCGTGCTGGTGCTCCTCGATACGAATGCGGTCGGCCTTGGTCAGGTCGCGCTTGATGATGATCTGCGTGAAGGGCGAGCGCCGGAACTTGGCCACCTCGGTCGTCACCCACTTTTCGGCCGTGCCGGTGATCTCGGCCAGCCGCGCGCAAACGGCGTTCAGGCGGTCCTCCGGACACTCGCCCGGCACAAAGACCGCGTCGGCGCTGGCCCGGTTGTCCGCCATCACGACGCCGCCCCGGGCAAAGATCAACCCGCGGTCCGAGGCCAGCCGCGTCTGTGAAACCCGGTTGTGCTCCGCCAGCGCGGTGAACTCGCTCAGGTTGAGCACCTGCAGGCTCCACAGGCGCACGCAGAGCACCGCAAGTGCGGCCAGGAGCAGCACGCCGAAAAACTGCACCCGGGTCTCCACGCCCTCATAGCGCTCGGGCTCGTTCTTGGGCTGAATCAGCATGTCAGGCAACGCCCCGCCCGATGGATTCGCGGCGGCCCATGACGGCGTCCAGCACCAGGAACAGGATTGGGGCCGCCACCGCCGTGTAGAAGGCGCAGGGCACGGCGGCGTTCAACAGCGGATAGAGCATGCCCCGCTGGGGCTGCTGCACATACTGGATGAACGCGAAGAGGAGCCCCTGGCCCAGGCTCGCCAGCAGCACCAGCCCCGCCTTGATCGCGGCGTGCTCCGTAATCAGCCGCGTCGACACGCGGCCGACGGTGTAGCCCACAATGACGTGGCAGATCACATGGTGCCCCAGCACCGTGTGCACGGCCACGTCCTGGTAAAGTCCGCCCACCAGGCCGGTGAACATGGCCCGCTCCTCGCCCTCGGCTATGGCGTAGTAGACCACCATGATCAGCACGAAGTCGGGCACCACGTCCTGCAGTTTGAGCGCGTCCGGCCAGTTTGTCTGCACCAGCGCGAAGAAGATGACCGTGCCCAGCCATGCCAGGTGGCGGGTCCATGGGTGGTGTTTCCATCTCATGGGGAAAACCGCTCCTGCAGGGTTCGCGTGTCCGGGGTCTCACCGCCGCGCGCCACCGCCCCGCCTGCCTGCGCCTGCGCCTGCGCCTGCGCGGTCTCCGCGAGAAAGTCGCTGCGCGAGCCCGCAAGATTGGACGCGTCCTCAACGTCACGGCGGACCAGGAACACCTCGTCCAGCTTGTAGGGATCGATGGCGGGGATGATTTCGGCGCTCTTCCACAGCGAGCCGCCGCCGTTGTGCACGGCGCTCACCCGCCCGACCAGGTAGCCCGCCGGGAACAGGCTTTCCGGGCTGGTGACCACGACGTCGCCGACACGCACGTCCTCCTTCATGTCGATGTATTCCATCGTGCAGATGCTGCGGCGGCTCACGTCGCTGCCGCCCGCATGGACCACCCCGTCGTACGCGCGCAGCCGGTTGCGCTCGACCATGGCCCCCACGTTGCAGTCCATGTGGTGCAGCGTGGCCACGGTGCTGGTGAAATCGGCCACATCGGTGACCATGCCCACCACGCCCTCGTCGGTGATCACCGCCATGGACGTGCGCACCCCGTTCACCGCGCCCCGGTCGATGCGAATCATGCCCTGAAAACTCTCAAGCACCGAAACGGGCTCCAGCGTTATCTGGGGGTGTTTTCGCGCAAAGTTCAGCATGGTGCGCAGCCGTTCGTTCTCGTTCTCCAGCTCCGCGGCCCGCGCAACGTTGCTCTTGAGGTGGGCCACCTCCGTGGACAGGCTGCGGTTCTCGTTCTGCATGGCCTCGAAATCGGCGACAAAGCGGTAGGCGCGGGAAACCGTGTCGGAGACGCGGTTCTTCGCCGAGAGGAAGGGATAGGCCGTCGCGGCGACCGCTCGCGCCACGCCGTGCTGCACGATGGACGGTTCGGTGCCCCGGATGAGCGACAGCAACGACGCGCCGACAAGCACGGCCAAAACCACCACGGGCCGGTGCTCGCTCAGTATGCGCCCCAGATTCAACACGACACACCCTTTCTCGCCGCCGCCGGCGGCGCCGCGAAATCAGCCCAAACCGGCTTGACTTAGATTTCCTCGGGCTTGGTGTGCTTCAGCTCCTCGAGAAACTTGCCGCCGCCCAGCACCACCGCGCCCAGCGGGTCCTCGGCCACGGTCACATGAAGGCCTGTTTCCTTGGCGATCAGCTGGTCCAGGCCGCGCAGCAGCGCGCCGCCGCCGGCAAGCACCACGCCGCGGTCCACGATGTCCGCGGAAAGCTCCGGCGGGGTGCGCTCCAGCGTCACCCGCACGGCCTCGACAATCGCCGCCACCGGCTCGCGCAGCGCCTCGCGGATTTCCTCCGAGGTGATGTCTATCGTCCGCGGCAGGCCCATCACCTGGTCGCGGCCCTTCACCTGCATCTGAAGCTCCTCCTTAAGCGCGTAGGCCGAGCCGATCGCAATCTTGATCTCTTCGGCCGTGCGCTCGCCCACCATCATGTTGTAGGTGCGCTTGAGGTGCTGGATGATTGCCGTGTCCATCTCGTCGCCCGCCACGCGCACCGACTTGGCAAACACGATGCCGCCCAGCGAAATCACCGCCACCTCCGTCGTGCCGCCGCCGATGTCCACGATCATGCAGCCCTGCGGTTCGTGCACGGGCAGCCCGGCGCCGATCGCGGCTGCCATCGGCTCCTCGATGATGTACACCTTCGTCGCGCCCGCCTGCATGGTGCTTTCCACCACGGCGCGCCGTTCCACCGCCGTGATGCCCGAAGGCACGCTCACGGCCACGCGCGGCCAGGCCAGGCGCCGGCGGTTGTGCACCTTCTGTATGAAATAGCGCAGCATCGCCTCCGTCACCTCGAAGTCCGCAATCACGCCGTCCTTCATCGGGCGAATCGCCACGATGTTGCCCGGCGTGCGGCCGATCATGTTTTTGGCCTCATTGCCCACGGCACGCGGCAGGCCCGTGTCCTTGTTGATGGCCACCACCGACGGCTCGCTGAGCACGATGCCCTGGCCCTTCACATAAACCAGCGTGTTGGCCGTGCCCAAATCGATGGCCATGTCATGCGAGAACAGGCTGGAAAGATGACGAAAGATGTTGAACACGGTGCGCCCTTTCAAAAAACGCGCCGTTCCGGCGCGCGAATAAGCTAACACAGCAAAAACAAAGGATTTAGACCCTACTTGGATCGTGGAGTATACCAGATTGACGCCGTGATTCCAAAGCACAAAATGGCGACGGAAGAGGCGGGAAACCGTGGAGAAACGCCGGTAGCGCCGGAAAACGATGACGTTTGGGGACCGGGCCCCTTTTGACCCCACCCCGCCGCTGCGCTATCATGGGCCGTCTGGAACGCAGGACACGCACCCATGGAGAACTTGGCACATGATCGCCGCAATGCAGCAGCAGGAATACCGGGACCGCGCGGCGGCGATGCTCGCCGCGGCCAATATAGTCGTGACGAACGCGGAAAAGGCGGCCATGGAACTGGCCGATTTCGGGCTCGACGAGTTTGAGACGACCGGCCTGGCCATCATCGTGTATGAAAACAACGACCGTTATTGCGCCAAAGAGTTGATCATGTTCCCCGGCATGACCTGCCCCGAACACCGCCATCCCGATGTGAACGGCAGAAGCGGCAAGATGGAGACCTTCCGCTGCCGGTCGGGTGAGGTGTTTCTCTACGTGGACGGTCCGGCGACGCCGGATTGCATTGCCGCACCGCTCGCCGCGCCCGTGGGCGCCTATACGGTGTTTCACGAGGTTGTGCTTCGCCCGGGCGACCAGTACACCATCGCGCCGGACACCAGGCACTGGTTCAAGGCCGGGCCGAAGGGCGCGGTTGTCTCCGAGTTTTCCAGCACCAGTTGCGATGAGGCCGACATTTTTACCGACACGCGCATTCAACGCGTTCCGGATTAATCCTTACCATATAAACCCTGCAGGAAGTACCCATGCCCTCCAATGACATCGCCTCGTTCCTTGACGGAGTAAAACGCTGTTTCACCCGAATCGAGCTGCCCACCGACGCCGGGCTTGTTGCCCGCCGCGGCGTCGTGCCCGAAGACCGGCTCACGAGCATCCGCCGCGGCTACTTCTGGGAGGCGATCCTGGTCTTCCTGATCGTGATGGCGGTGGTGTGGTGCGAATACTGGCTCGACAAGGCCGGCACCATGAAGTTCCGCATCGCCGTGGGTGCGCCGGCCGCGCTCTGGATGTTCATCCTTTCCCCCATCGTGCACTGCCGGCTTGACGGTCCCGTATTCTTGCAGCCGCACCAGCAGTGGAACGCCATGGGCTGGTACTTCTGGGAATTCCGCGGTCTCGGCAATCCGCTGCGCTACTATATCGGTGCGAACGGCCAGCCGCCGCTCATCGTCAAGCACTGGCGCGCGGTGGCCGCCGTGATGGCCGCCATGACGCTGCTTTATGTTTCCGCCGCGTTCAACTTCTCAAAAGAAATAGATGTGCTTTACGCCCGGCACTATGCCGCCTTCGGCGGCAAGACCGGATTTATCCTGTTCCTGCTGTGCGTCATCGATCTTGCGTGGCTGTTCCTCTGCATTCCATTCATGGTGCGGCTCGACAACTTCGCCCAGAGCCTCCGCTTCATTGTCACGTTCCTGATTGGGGTGCTGGTTCTCATCTTCGTCTACAACCTGTTCTTCCAATTCGTCCTCGAACCCCACCGCGCGGCCCTGGAGAGCTGGCATTATATCCGCCTGCGCGGCGAGCCCTCGAGCGAGCGGCTCCATGCGCTGCTCCATCCGCTGGCCATCGGCGGCCAGTGGTCCGGCTACGTCACCTGGGGCTGGTTTCAGCAGCTCATCTTTGCCAGTTATTTCGGCGTGCTTTTCGGCCGGGCCTTTCCGGTGGACCGGTCCCGCACCGACCTGATGAAGGCGGTCCTGTGCACGGCCACGTGCTTCTCCCTCGTGCATCTGCCGAACGTGTGGCTCATGGTGTTCACCTTCACCGGCGGCGTCTTCGGCACGCTGCTGTTCTTCCAGATGTTCAACCTCTTCGCGCTGGGCTTCTCGCACGGCTTCGGCGGCTCGCTGCTCAACCAGCTCACGCCGATTAACTTCAGCGTCGGCCCGAGCCAGATGCGCGGTCGGTGAGCAATGCCATGAACCGCCCCTCGTCCGCCGTGCTGCTGTTTCGCGTCGCGCGAATCGCGGCGTCCCGGGCGCGGCGTTTCGGCCTGCGTTCCGCATGGAACTGCGTGCGCACGCCCTTCATCAACGCGTGTTGGCGCTGGATGGACCGTTTCTGCAGGCCCCGTGTGGAATGCCCGTGCTGTGGCTGGCGCGGGACGGCGTTCCGCTGGCTCGATATCGGGCAGTGGGTTCTGCCCCAGATCGAATGCCCCCGCTGCGGCCGGCACGACCGTCACCGCCTCATGCGGCTGGTGGTGGACGAGCCCGCGGTGGCCGCGCTGTTCAGGGATGCGCGTGTGCTGCACTGCGCGCCCGAGCCGGAAATGCGCGAATGGATGGACCGTCGCGGCGCGCGCTTCGTCGTAAGCAGCGATCTGGACCCGTTCATTTACATACTGGCCCCGCCGCCCAAGGCGGCCGCAGACCTGGTGTCCCTGCCCTTCAAGGATGGCTCATTCGACCTTGTGGTTCATGTGCACGTTCTGGAGCACATTCTGGACGACGGGGCCGCGCTGCGCGAGATCCGGCGGGTGCTGCGCCCCGGCGGCGTCTCGCTGATGATGGTCCCCTTCGCCCCCATCCCGGCCACGGTCGAATTCGGCGCACCCAATCCGGAACTGTACGGTCATGTGCGCGACTATTCGGCCAATGATTTTCCGGAGCGGCTGAAGGATTTCGAGGTGACGGCATTTCGCGCGGACCAATTTCTGGAACAGGCGCTTCGGGAGCGCTACCAGATCCGCGCGGATGAAACAGTGTTTCTCTGCCGCAAACCCCTCGGGTCATGAATGGCTGCATGACACCGAGTCTCCCCTTGAAACCGGTGCCCCTTCAATAAGGGAAAAGGGACAACGTGCGCTTGTCGTGACGGTCCGGCCAAAAACGCCACGGGCCTTTCCGCCAAGCCCCCTGCTCTATTGCGCCCGCTGCATCCGCGCGACGCGGCGCGCGCCGTGGCGGACCAGCCAGAACTGGAACAGGACCGCGGCGGTGATGAACAGCGGCGACCACTGGAAGGGGAACGCCATGCCGTGTCGGTTGGCGAGGTAGCCGAACACAATGCTCCCAAGGCAGCCTCCCACGCCCACCGCACCCTCGTTGATCGAGGCGCGCCGGTGTTTCAGGCGCGGGTTGGCCACGCTGTAGTACACGCTGGAGAAGAACCCAACACCGAGCGCCGCGCCGGCCAGCGCAAAGGCGAGCAGCATCACGGCAAGGCTGGTTGTGGTGGCCAGCGCCCAGAAGGCCGCGCCGGCGGCCACCTGGATGCCGATGAGCCAGCCCAGCCGGTGCCGCCACACGGCGGAATGGCCAAAGTAGAGGAAGATCAACGCGGTGAACAGCGAGCAGGCGAAGGCCAGCCAGGAGTACTTGGTGGCCGCGTCCACGGTGAGGAACCCGGCGGGACTGCTTTCGAAAAAGATGCGCAGTTCACCGGCCGCAACGAGATCGTTCACGCGCTTGGGATAGACCGAGCGCATGACGCCCATGATTATGTTTGCCACCAGCGTGGCCATCCACGAGGCGTAGAGAAAGGTCTCGCTCTTCCAGTCGATGGCGGTTTCATCCTCGGGGTCCTCGTGGGCGGGCACGCCGAAATAGTCGCGCTCCCGCGGCAGCGACCAGGCCAGCAGCAGCGCCACGCCCGTGCCCGCAAAAACGACCACGAACGGCAGCCAGTAGGCGTGGTCGTACAGCGGTCCGGCAAACAGCGGACTGACCGTGAAGCCCGAACTCCAGGCTATGTTGAACCAGCCGAGGCTCTTTTGGCGGCGCACCGGATCGGGGTCCGCGCCGAGCCAGGAATAGAATGCCGGCCATACAAGAGCCAGCCCCCCCCACGCCACCACGCTGATGCCCCCGGCCACCCAGGGATTCTTTGAGAAGAGCATGAGCGGCATAAGAACGAGGTAGATAAGCAGCCCTGCATAGGCCCAGCGCAACCCGTGGTGTGTCCTGCCGACAAAGCGCGAGGCGACAAGGCAGGTAACGGCATAGCACACCGACTGGACCCCGCCAAACATCCCGGACATCATCTCATCGCCGCCGAGCTGGTTGTAGACATAGAACGGTATGACCGTTATCGCGGTCATTATGGCGAAGTCGAGTATAAAGCCTGCAAGGTACAGGCGTGCGTGCGGACCAAACATGAACGGTTTTTCCATGGTATGGGAACGGCGGCGGGGATAAGGCATGACAACTGCGGAACGGCCGCCTGCCGTTTCGCGAGCGGGGGTATTATCCCAGCATGGACGGGGCCGGGGCAACTGCCGGGAGATTTGGTACAGGATGACTGTTTGGCTGATAGGCGTGGGCTGGTTGGTTCTTCTCTCCTGCGCTTGCTCCTGCTCTTAATCTTGCTCGATATTAGGGAGAACTGAACCATAAACCACAAAGCAAGAGCTAGAGCAAGATTAAGATTAAGAGCAAGAGCAAGAGCAAGAGCAAGAAGATGAGGAAAGTTCGGCTACAGCTTCACCGGCATGCCGGTCTCGGCGGACTCGTTCGCCGCGCACGTGACCTGCAGGGTCTTCACCGCGTCGGCATAGGTGCAACGGATGCCGTTCTTTTTTCCCGTGCGCACGGCGTCGATGAACGCGCGGTTCTCCTCGGCGTACTTGTCGCACTCGGACCGGTATTCGGTGACGCGATGGTCCTCTTCGACGCGCACCGTGCCGTTGTTCAGGGTGAGCGTGAATTCAGGCGTGACAATGTCCAGGTGAATTCGTCCGGGATGGTTGATGATGCAGGTCGAGGTGATGGATGCCACCGCGCCGGTCTTCAGGCGCAGGACCACGACGCTGCTGTCATCCACGTCAAACCCCTCGACCCGGCTCATGCAGCCCCGCGACACCATCGCGTGCACTTCCTGCACGGGGCCGCACAGGTAACGAACCAGGTCGAAAAGGTGGGTGGTCTGTTCCAGCATCTGACCGCCGCTCTGGTTGCGCCGCCGCCACCAGGGCGTCGGCGGCAGCCCGCCGATCCACGCACCGGTCACCAGTGACACCGCCTTGCCTTTCAGCAGGGCGCGCGCCGTGTCAATGGTGTCGCAGTAGCGGTAGCAGTAGCCCGCAGAACTGAGAATGCCGGCGCGCTTGATCGCCCCGGAAACGCGCGCTGCAACCGCCATGTCGATGGCAACGGGCTTCTCGACGAACAAATGTATCCCCCGCGCCGCGGCCTCCTCCTCAATGGCGCCGTGCGCAAAGGGCGGCACGGCCACGCACACCGCGTCGGGCTTGGCCTTGTCGTACAGCGAAACGGGATCGGCGTACACCTCTGCGCCCGCCTCCGCGGCAAATGCCCTGGACCGGGCCGCAATCGCGTCGCACACCCCCACGATTTTCACGTCGTTTATAGTCCGGAGGTGCTTGAGGTGTTCCTGGGCAATTCCCCCGCATCCGACGAAGCCGATTTTCACCATGCCAGGACTCCCAACGGCCGGACCGCGCCGTGTACCCACCCATCACCGTTCAGAAAGCACCCACCCCCATGCAATGGCCCTCCCCGGCATGCAGACAGAACAGGTATTCTAACAACTTTTCGGGCAATAGAAAAGCACAACGTCGCCGATGGCTGACACGCGCGAAATCGGACGGGCTTCGAGAAGGGCTTCACCCGCGGTTCTTGCACGGAAAGGGGAGTCCCCCCAAGGCACTGCTCCTGCCGGGTTCCCTACCCGACGTGCTTTTCGGCGATGTACCGGCCTGGATCAGGGGCGGGGGTGCGGCGGAGCAGCAGTTCGGCCACGAATCCCAACCCCACGCCGACGGTGCCGACGCTGACGATGACGAGGCTCATCAGCATCATGAGCAGGATGATCGCGGTCATGGCGAGCTGCTCGCCATAGTTTGCCCCGCTCAGGAAAAACGCGACGAGCAGTGATGCGGTCACGGCGGCGACAAGCACAGCCACAATCATCGCACCGCAAAGCAGAATCATGCGGCCAAAATACTGGCCGGGCGCGTCGCCGTATTTTGTCAGGAATGCGGCGGTAATCGCGTCCAGCGCGCCGCGCGCAAAACGACCGAACCCGTATTTCGACTTGCCAAAGCGGCGCGGCTGGTGCTCGACGGGAATTTCGGTGACGCGGAAACCCATGCTGGCCGCAAAGACCGGGATGAGCCGGTGCATGTCGCCGTAGAGCGGCATGCCGCACACCGCCGTGTTGCGCATGGCCTTGAATCCGGTGTTGACGTCGTGAATCGGCAGCTTGAAGGTGCGCGCGATCCAGGCGTTGTACACGCGCGAGGGAACCGTTTTGTGCCACGGATCCTGCCGCCGCTGTTTCCAGCCGCAGACCACATCGTAACCCTGCTCCTCGATGGGAACGAGCATGCGGGGGATCTCGCGGGGGTTGTCCTGCAGGTCGGCGTCCATTGTGACGATAATGCCGCCCTGGGAGTGGGCGAAACCGACAGTCAGTGCGATGGTTTTGCCGAAATTGCGGCGCAGGCGCACTGCATCGATGTGCGGATGCTTCTCGCGCAGCGCGAGGATGCGCGCCCACGACTCGTCCGTGCTGCCGTCATTCACGAAGACAATGCGGTGCGGACGGCCGCCCATGTGCTCGATGATTCCCTCGGCCAGCGGCACAAGGGTTTCCTGTTCGTTGTACACGGGTATGACAAAAACAACCTGCATGGGCGAATTGTACCCGATCCGATGGGCAAGTAAAAAACCGGCGGACGGGTTAGCGGATGTCGGCGTCGAGCCACTTGATGACAGCCATGATGCCGCGGGCGCGCTTGAGCATGGTCGCCTTCAGTCCCTGTTCGCGCAGTTTGGCCTTGGCCTCGTGCCGGTCCCGGGCAATGATTATCCCACCGACAAAAGACTTGGAGTGCTCGTGCTCCTCCTCGCCTTCGGCGCGAATGGCATGGTATTCGTACGTTGGCACTGTGACTGCTCCACGTTCAGCTCTTGACCCAATTGTAGCACCATGGCGGGGATTCGACAACAGGTGGCACGGGAAAGGCGGTTAAGGTATGATGTTCCCATGGGTACAGACAGGGTGCAGATCTTCGGCAACACGATTAGTCCGCGGCGGGTGGCGCAGGGTGAGCGGCTTCGGGAGCGCTTTTCCCGCAAGTACGGCTTCGTCGACGGCCTCAAATATCCGCTGACCGCGTCCGAAAACCCCACCGTGGGTCCCTTCATCGGCGTGCACAACGTCGTCTCGCGCCCGGGCGGTGCGGCTCTCGACCCTGAAAAAGGGGTCCTTGTCGGCACAATACGCATGGGCTACGGCCATTACCGCATCGCCATGGCGCTCGCCTCGGCGGTGCATTCCATGGGGCTCGTTCCCTACTGGTTCGACCTGCTCGCTTTCGATTCGCCCGGCGCGCGGATGATCCGCGACATGGACAAGTGGTATTCCCTCGGTTCGCGCATCAGCCAGAAATCGCGCCTGTTCAACCGTCTCCTCTGGGACCCGCTGATGGGCAAATGGTACAAGCGGCTTGAAAAGAACTACCCCGTCATGGCGGCGTCAACGCTTTTCTCCGACGTGTACGGCGAAATCCCCAAGGACATGCCCTTCCTGGCCTCCCATCCCTTTGCGGCGCACGGCGCGTTGCACGCAGGGCTCAGGCGCGTCGTCAATGTCATTCCGGACAACTGCCCGCTGGGCTTTCATCTCTCGGCGGGCGGCATCCAGACGGTGCAGTCACCCTCGGCCTATTTCGGTTTTCGCACGCTCAAGGGCATGGGCAGCCGCGGCCAGGCACCCCACGGCGTGCCCGCCGCGCAGTTGGCCATGACGGGCCACTATATCGACCATGAGCTTGCGGTCAACGCCGTGCTGGACTGCGAAGCCCGGCTGACGCGGATGCAGGCCAAGGCGCCGCGCCGGCTGCTTGTCTCGGTGGGCGGTGCGGGCGCGCAGCAGGGCCTGATTGCGGCGGTTCTCCATGAGCTGATGCCCCGCCTGCGCGAAAAGAGCGTTACGCTGTTCATCAATTTCGGCGACCACCAGCGCATTCATGACGCGGTGATGGGGTCCGTTCTGGGTGCCCGTGAACTCGCCACCCGGCACACGGACTGGACGGAAAGCGCCCAGTTTGCCGAGCGCGCCGCGGAGGAAGACCTGCCCGGCGGACTGCACACCTTCCTGAACAACGACATCTACGCCGCCGTCTACACGACCAACCTGCTCATGCGCGCCAGCGACGTGCTCCTGACCAAACCCAGCGAGCTGGCCTACTACCCCATCCCGAAACTGTTTCTGGAGCGGGTCGGCGGGCATGAGGCGTGGGGCGCGATCCGTTCGTCTGAACTGGGCGACGGCACCCAGGAATGCGACAGCATTCCGCTGACCCTTCAGACGCTGCGGCTGCTGATCGACGAGGACGACCTGCTGTCCATGCTCTGCGACGGCATTATCAAGCTGGACGGGATGGGGGGTGTACCACGGCGCGTACCGGGCGGTGGAACTGGCCCTGGACTGAGCCGTCCGCACGGGCCGGTCGCTAACCTTTCGCTAACACGCGCACCGCATACTCCTGACCATGCATACAGACACAACAGGAGCGCCCATGGCGAACAGACCCATACTCGTGGTTGATGATGAGGAAGACATCCGGGAACTGGTCCGTTACAATCTCGAACGGGCGGGCTACGACTGCATCTGCGCCGAATCGGGCACGGAAGCGTTGGAACAGGCCCGAAAAGAGACTCCGGGATTGGTGCTACTCGACCTGATGCTCCCCGGACTTGACGGATTCGAGGTCTGCGCCATGCTCAGGAAGGACCGGAGTACGGAAAGAACACCCATCGTCATACTCTCGGCACGCGGGTCCGAGCGGGACATTGTGCGCGGGCTGGAACTGGGTGCCGACGATTATGTGACCAAGCCGTTCAGTCCGAAAGTGCTGGTGGCGCGGGTGGGCGCGGTGCTGCGGAGGCAGGCGCCGGAAGGAGCGGGCGAAAGTGCACCTGTCCGTGCCGGCGACCTGGTGTTGCGCCCGGACCAGCGCGAGGTGACACTGGATGGAGTTCCCGTGGAACTCACCCGTTCGGAATTCGACCTGTTGGCACTGCTGGCGCGGCGGCCGGGCAGGGTGTTTACGCGGGCACAGGTCGTCGATGCGATGCACGGACCGGGCTATCCGGTGACTGACCGCTCCGTCGACGTGCACGTGGTCAGCCTGCGCAAGAAGCTCGGGGCGCACGGCGAACGCATCGAGACGGTGCGCGGCGTGGGCTACCGTTTCAGGGAGTGACACGTGGCGAGGCGAAGCCTTTTCAGTCAAATACTCCTGGCGTTCCTGGCGGTCATTCTGGTCAGTCTCGCGGCTTCGATTTGGGAGACCTCCCGGTCCACGCGCGCATTCCATTTAGACCAGACCGCCGCCACGCTTGAAGCCCACGCCAAAATCGTGGAACTGGAGATGACAGGGCTCTTTTCCGGGGACAACGAGCCCAAGGTAGAAGCGCTCTGCAAGGAAGTCGGCCGTCTCTCCGGCACCCGTGTAACCGTAATTCTGCCCTCGGGGAAAGTAATTGGGGACTCCGACGAGCCTCCGGCGCAGATGGACAATCACGGCGACCGGCCCGAGGTGCGTGAGGCGCTGGCCGGACGTACGGGGCGCTCCGTCCGATACAGCCATACCCTGCGCCAAGACTGGGTCTATGTGGCCGTTCCCGTGCGCGAGAACGGGGCAATCATCGGCATCGTGCGCGCGAGCATCTCGCTGGCCTCGGTGGATGACGCCCTGCACGGGGCGTACCTGCGCATTTCACTGGCCGGGGCCGTGGTCGCGCTGCTGGCCGTGCTGGTCAGCCTGTTTCTGGCGCGGCGCATTGCCGGACCGGTGAGCCGGATGGTCGCGGGCACGCGCCGTCTGGCGGCGGGGGATTTCGACACACGTCTTGTGCCGCCCGATTCCCTGGAACTGGCCGAACTGGCCGGGGCGATGAACAGCATGGCCGGGGACCTTCGCGAGCGGATGGAGACGGTGGACCGGCAGCGCGCCGAACTCGACGCGGTGCTGTCCAGCATGGAGGAGGGGGTTCTGGCCGTGGACCGGGAGGAGCGCGTCATCAGCCTGAACCGCGCCGCTGTGGAGTTGCTCGGCGTCAACGTGCAGGCTTCGCGGGGCCGGGATATCCGCGAAGTCGTCCGCAACGTGCAATTGCAGGAATGCGTCGCCCGGCTGCTGGCAAGTCCGGTGCCTTTTTGCGAAGATGTTACCCTCAGCACGCCTGATGAGCGGCATTTACTCGTTTCCGCCACCGGCCTGCGCGACGGCCGGGGTGGCGAGGCGGGCGCGCTGCTGGTGCTGCAGGATGTGACCGAACTGCGCCGGCTCGAGCGCGTTCGCAGCGACTTTGTGGCCAACGTGTCCCATGAACTCCGCACGCCCGTCACCTCCATCAAGGGCTATGCCGAAACCCTGCTCGCCGAAAAGCAGCGGGACCCTGAAACGCTTGAACGGTTTCTCGGCATTATCGTAAGGCAGTCCGACCGGCTTACGGCGCTGGTCGACGACATCCTTTCCCTGGCCCGCTTGGAGCGTTCAGAAAGCTCCGGAGACACGGGATTCGAGCAGACAAACCTCGCCACAATCATTGAGGGGGCGGTTCAGGCGTGCGCGCCCAAGGCGACCGAGCGGCAGGTGCGCATCTCCGTTTCCTGCGCCGAAGATCTTGTCTTGGGGGCAAACCCGGCGCTGGCCGAGCAGGCCCTGCTGAACCTCCTGGACAATGCGGTGAAGTTCAGCGAACCCGGCGGGGAGGTGCGCATGGCGGCACAGTCCTTTGCAGACAACATTTCCATCTGCGTGACCGACACGGGGCCAGGCATGGCGCCGGAACAGCAGGCCCGTATCTTTGAACGCTTCTATCGCGTGGATCGCGGGCGCAGCCGGGCCATGGGGGGCACGGGCTTGGGTCTGTCCATCGTAAAGCACATCATGAATGTGCATGGAGGACGAATCGAGGTCGAAAGTGAGTTGGGCAGGGGAAGCAGGTTCAGTCTGTTCTTTCCCGTGCGCCGCACATAGACAATCCGTCTCCGCGATGGCAACAACATTTTGGGCGCTCCGGCCTTACACTTCCGGAGCGCCCGTATTGATCAACCGCGACGCGGCCGGAATACGGGCCGCGCGCAGGAGGGGGGGTTAGTGCAACGGCACGTAGCCCTGCTCGCGGACGATGCTCTGGCCGGCCGGGCTCAGGCAGAAGTCAAGAAATGCCTTGACTTGGCCCTTGGGATTGCCGTTGGTGTAGCAGTGCAGCGGGCGGGAAATCCAGTACTTCCCGGACCGGACCGACTCTTCGGTTGGCGCGATGGCGGCACCGTCCGCCTTTACCGGCAGCAACTTCACGCGGTCTTTGGCCGCAACGGCATAGCCCAGGCCCACGTAGCCGATGGCGGACTTGTCACTGGCGACAGCCTCAATGATCGCCGAAGTGGCCGGCATGAGACGGACAGACGGCGAATAGTCCTGCTTTTGCAGCACGTGCTCCTGGAAAAACACATAGGTGCCGGAACTGGTTTCGCGCGACAGAATCAGGATCTTGGCGTCCTGCCCGTTGATTTCCTTCCAGTTCGACACCTTCCCGGTGTAGATCTTCATCAACTGCTCAACGCTGATCTCGGTCAGGGGGTTGGCCGGATTAACCACGAGGGCAATGCCGTCCAGCGCAACATTGGTCTCAACGGGGCTGACACCGTTTTCCGCACCTTGTTTCTTCTCCTTGGGCTGCATGTCGCGCGAGGAGTTGCAGATGTCGGCCGTGCCTCCGAGCAACGCGGCAATGCCCACGCCCGAACCGCCCCCGGTCACGGACACCGTCGTATCAGAGCGCTCCTTCATGAAGGCCTCGGCCCATGCCGCGGACAGGTTGACCATCGTGTCCGAACCCTTCACCACAACCGTTCCCGCCTTGCCCTGGGCAAACACGGAAACGGTGCACATGGACGACAGGGCCAATGTGGCGCAAAGGGTCAATATGCGTTTGGTATTCATCAACAGTCCCTTTCTTGGATTGTTTGTGCGAGTTTTTCGTCTGTGCGGCCCGCCGTCCACCGGTCTTGAGCCGTTGGGTTGCATCCGGCATCGTTCAGGGCTTTCCGGTGTCTTTCTGGTGCTGGGCCACGACGGGAATGCCAAAAGCGCTGAGCACGAAATTGATCGTGTTGCTCAGAGCGGTCAGGGCTCGACCGAACACGCCCACAAGTCCGTCAAATTCGACAACGCTCATGGCCTGGGCGGGTTTGCGGGTAATGGTGTTGAAGTGCTTCATCTTCTGTCTCCTTGTGCTTTGATTTGCGTTTGTTTGTGGTTTAGAACTTGAAATTCAGATCGACCTGAAGGCGGCGGTAGGGGCCGTCCAGTTTCTCTTTTCCGCCAAAAGTCGGTACCATGCGCAGCCAGTCGCTGCCCATGTTGTCGTTGATGAAGCAGGTGACCGCCAGACGCGTGTTCTTGAGCAGCATGAAGTCGGCGCCGAGAATGTGTCCCTTCGAATTGGTGCCGCCGCCGCCGAAATCAGAGTCGGTGAAGGCGCCGACCACAGCGTCCCGGGCCACGTCCCGGTACTCGTAGCGAACTGACCATGAGTGGGGGGTCACGCAGCGGCCATAGGACGCTCCGAGCGCCCACGCGAGGCCGCTGTTGTTCTCGTCATAGTTCTTGTCGATTGGGGCCGTATTGTAGGCGACGTCACCGTACAGCAGGAGGGGGCGCTCAAAGACGGGGATGGTGAACTCGGTAAAGCCCTCCACGATGTTAAAGTCGTCCGCGTAGAACGCGCTTCCGCCGAGGACGGCCAATGACAATGCATTGCCAAAGGTGTTGGCCGGGTCGTACAGCGGCGGGAATCCCTTGATGTGCCCATAGTCATAATAACTGGCGCCGACCAGCACGCTGGTGCCGCCGTCAGCCTCGAAGTTGTACTTGGCCGTGCCCTGCACGCCGAGCAACTGCGTTTCAATATCAATGGACCGCTCCTGCACGAGGAAGTATCCCGCGGTCGCGGCCAATTCCAACGGCACTTCCCGGTACACCGGACCGGTGGGTGAGGACTCCATGGTGTTGGTGTAGCTGACCGCGACACCTTCGGGCGTCAGGTCCTGGTCCCATACCATCTGGGTCTTGCCGGGAACGTAGAACGGATTGTTCATCTTTCCGCCCATGACCTTCAGGCCGGGAACACGCGACGGATGGTAGTCGAAGTAGGCGGCATCCAAGTAGACGCCCTTCTTGGAGAAGGCGTCGGTCAGGGTCTGGTTGTAGCTGATGGGGTCTCCGGAGTTCGACGCACCGCCGTTCATCGACGTGGCAAGCCGCCCGCCGACCGTCACCTCGTCGTTGATGGTCCACTCGAAACCGGCCCGCAGGCGCAACCGGTGCCGAATGCGGTTCTTGGTTTGGTCGGCCTTGGACAGCGGACCGCGGACACCGATCGTATTAAACGTTTGAGGATCGAAGTGGATGTCCTCAAATCGGTACCGGAAATCCCCGTTTAGTTTGAGGTTGTTGATGCCCGCCTTATCCTGCGAAGTCTTGGTCTTCTCAAGGTCATCAATGCGCTTCATGCAGTTGGCAATAACCTCCTGCTCCTCAAGCATGACCTTGCGCAACCGTTCGATCTCCGCGGACTCGGCGGACTGGGGCGGTGTGACGGGGGGCGCCTCAGCCCCGGACTCTCCCGCCGCCGCAACCTTCGCAAGCAGCAGCAGCGGGAGAATCAACAGTAATCCTGTCGTTCTCATAGTTCTCCTTTCCCGTTCGAAACTGTGTTGAGGAAATGCCGGCGCAGCCCATTGTTCCGGCGAGGTTACGGGTGGAAATTTACACGCGTCCAATTAGGAGAAAATGAGCAACGCGTTAGTTTTGTGTAAACCGATATTTTTCCCGGGAAGGCAAATCAACCGGCTCTTTAACAATTTCTTAACCATGCTTCTGTTTACTGTGCTTAGAGGAATAATGGAGGTGTCGGTTCAGGTATCGCATCGGCACCTAAACAAGGTCTAACGGCAACCCCGAAGGAGGGTCTCATGCTGAGAAAAAACGCACTTGCAGCCGCGGTTGCAGTGCTTCTGCTGGCCGGGTGCGGAAAGCCCTCAGAAGGGGCGCCCGCCAAGGAATCGGTGACGCTGAAGGGCTCGGACACCATGGTGCCGCTGGTAACGCCCTGGGCGGAAGAATATATGGCGGCCAATTCGAACACGGAGATTTCGGTGACCGGCGGCGGTTCGGGCACCGGTATCGCGGCGTTGATCAACGGCACCACGGACATCTGCGCCGCCTCACGGGAGATCAGCGTGGTAGAGCGGAAAAAGGCGGAGGCTAAAGGCATCACACCACTGGAGACTACCGTTGCCCGCGACGGCATAGCGATTGTCGTGAACCCCTCCAATCCCGTTACGGAACTGAGTATTGAGCAGTTGCGCAAAATCTACACGGGCGCCACCGTGAAGTGGAGCGATGTCGGCGGACCCGATGCGGCCATTGTGGCCTATTCCAGGGAGTCGAGTTCGGGCACCTACGTTTTCTTTCAGGAGCACGTGCTGAAAAAGGAGGATTACGCCGCGAATATTCGGCTGATGCCGGCCACCTCAGCCATCATACAGGGGGTGCAGTCCGATGCAAATGCCATCGGCTATGTGGGGCTCGGCCATGCGCATGAGGCACAAGGCAGGGTGAAGGTCCTGGGGGTGCGCATGGCGGAGGGTCAGCCAGCCGTCCCGGCATCCGAAAAGTCCGTTCTCGACGGCAGTTACCCCATCGCCCGCGCGCTCTATTTCTATACGTCTGGTCCGGCCGTTCCGGCGGTAAAGAGGTTTGTCGACTACTGCCTCGGAGCTACGGGTCAGAACACCGCCCGCAGGGTGGGCTTCGTGCCGGTCAAATAAGATGCGCGGGGAACGCTGGACAGAATTCTGGGTCAAATGGGTGCTTGCCGCGGCCAGTTCGTTGACCGTAGTGATTGTGACGCTCATCTTCGTGTTTCTTTTCCGCGAGGCAATGCCTTTCATAAAGGAGCCTGGATTGGGTGCATTGGTTGGTTCAAAATGGATACCGGTGTCCTTCCAGAAGGAGCAGTTCGGAATTTTGCCGCTGGTGACGGGAAGTCTGCTGGTGACGCTGTTGGCGGGAGGCATTGCGGTTCCGGTGGGAATCTGCGGCGCGGTGTACATTGCGGAGGTGGCCCGTCCGGCGGAACGGGAGGTTCTCAAACCGTTCATCGAGTTGCTGGCGGCGATTCCCTCGGTGGTGCTCGGCTTTTTCGGCATGGCCATACTGGCTCCCGTGCTGAAGTCGACTTTCGGCCTCCAGACCGGCCAAATGGCGCTGACCGGCGCGCTGGTGCTGGGTCTTATGGCGTCCCCCACCATCATCTCCATTTCGGAGGACGCGATACGCAGCGTGCCCCGGTCCTACCGGGAGGCCTCGACCGCGCTGGGCGCGACCGACATGCAGACGCTGTGGCGCGTCACGGTGCCGTCCGCGATGCCGGGCATGCTCGCGGCAACGATGCTGGGAATGGGGCGGGTGTTGGGCGAAACCATGGCGGTTCTGATGTTGACCGGCAACGCGGCGCTGGTGACCTTCAACCCCTTCGAATCGGTGCGGACCATGACGGCGACGATCGCGGCGGAAATGGGTGAGGTGACGCAGGGCAGTGCCCACTACCAGTCGCTGTTCTGGGTGGGCATCGTGCTGCTGCTGGCGACATTCGTTCTAAACATGACGGCGCAGCGGGTGCTGGGCCGGACGCGGAACCGCAGATAATGCGCCGCATACTCGATCATGGAACCCGGTGGATGCTGCGTTGCATCACATATATGGTGGTTGCGGCAACGGGGTGGATTCTGCTCGACATCATTGTCAAGGGGCTGCCCGCCATTAACTGGGCCTTCTTGACCGCGCAGCCAAGCAGGGGCGGCGAGGAGGGAGGCATTCTGCCGGCAATCCTCGGGACCATCCTGCTCATTGCGTGCACCACCGCCGTGGCCCTTCCTCTGGGCATGTCCGCTGCCATTTATTTGTCCGAATACGCCCGACAGGGCCGGTTCACCCGCACGCTGCGCCTCGCGATTATCACCCTGGCCGGAGTTCCCTCCATCGTTTTCGGCCTGTTCGGACTGGGCCTGTTCGTCATGTTCTGCGGCTTCGGTGTGAGCATTGTCTCCGGCAGCCTTACGCTGGCATGCATGATTCTGCCCACAATCATCGTGGCGAGCGAGGAATCGTTGCAGGCCGTGCCGCATTACCTGCGCGAGGGCAGTCTGGCGTTGGGCGCGGGCAAATGGCAGACCATCCGCAAGAATGTGCTTCCCTACGCCATTCCGGGCATGGTTACGGGCAGCGTGCTGGGCATCGGGCGCGCCGCGGGTGAGACCGCCCCGATTCTGCTGACCGCCGCGGTGTTCTACCAACCGCGGCTGCCCAAATCACTGATGGACCCGGTGATGGCGCTGCCGTACCACCTGTATGTGCTGGCCACGCAGCACCCGGCTGCGGCAAAGGTCCTTTCCATGCAGTATGGCACCGCGCTGGTCCTGTTGGTCTTGGTGCTTGGCGTCAATCTGGGTGCGGTGCTGCTCAGGCTCTATTTCAGGAGAAAATATCAATGGTAGCGGTGGCGGCGGATGCCGGAACGCGGGCCAAGGTTAGCGTCGCGGGACTGGATTTCTTTTACGGTCCCGTGCAGGCGCTGTACGGCGTTTCCATGGAAATTCCGGAACGGCGCGTTACGGCACTCATCGGCCCCTCCGGCTGCGGCAAATCCACCTTCCTGCGCACGATGAACCGGATGAATGATTTGATTGACGGAACGCGCCTCAAGGGACGCGTACTAATCGACGGGGAGGACATCTACGGCCCCCGGACGGACGTGGTGACGCTGCGCCGCCGGGTGGGCATGGTCTTCCAGCGCCCGAACCCGTT